>JAGOTU010000005.1 GCA_018061585.1 Minisyncoccota bacterium
CGATCTGCATGCGGATCTGGTTGATGAATATGACGACGGTCTTTGTTTTAGAAACGATCGCTGTCAGTTTTCGGAGTGCCTGTGACATAAGTCGCGCCTGCTTGCCCACGTGCGACTGGCCCATATCGCCCTCGATCTCGTCTTTCGGAGTAAGTGCCGCAACGGAGTCGATGACAATGATGTCGATCTTGCCTGATCGCACGAGGGACTCCACGATCTCGAGCGCCTGTTCGCCGGTATCCGGTTGCGACACAAGGAGGGAGGCGATATCAACACCGATCTTCTTTGCGTATTCAGGATCGAGCGCGTGCTCTGCGTCGATGAATGCACAGATGCCGCCTTTTTTCTGCGCTTCTGCGATCGCGTGGAGTGACAGCGTGGTTTTGCCCGAGGATTCCGGTCCGAAGATCTCGATGATGCGTCCGCGGGGGATACCGCCGATGCCAAGTGCCCAGTCAACACCGATAGAGCCTGTCGGGATCGCGTTGACGTCTACTTTCGGCGTCGCACCGAGCATCATTATTGAGTCGTCCCCGAACTTGGTCTTAATATCCGACAGTGCGCGTTCAATATCTTTGTCGGTTCCGGTACCTGTTTCCTTGAGTGCTTTCGTTTTTTTCGCTCCGAATGCCATATCGTTTTAGCTGATCAGGATAATAAATTCAGTATACCCCATGAGATATTCCTCTCTATCCACCACCAAAAGTCCCGGTACGGGCTTTCTCAAGGGGGTACGTGCCCTGTTTATAGGGTAGACGAGGCTGTTTCTGTGGTTGTTGTAGCGCGGTCTCTGCCGGTCTTCGGGGCATTTGGGTCCGGATTGTATACGACCTGAACGATCTGCTGTGTTGTGCGGCCGTAGCGGTCAGTGGCGTCGAGCATGATGCGGTTGAGCCCGGGCGAAAGAAGGTATGGTTCGTTGAACGCACCGTCTTCGGTCACCGATATGGGCCTGCCGTTCATAGACAGTTCTGCTATACGTTCGGCCTTGCCCTGTACGGCGATGAATGGATCGCTCACTTCCTGCACGGCGGACGTGACCTGAATGTTCGGGCCGTACAGTACGCCGCGCGCTTCAAAGTATGCGTATCCGATGATCAGTAAGAAGAACAATATCAGCGCGATGCGGGTGGTTCGGCCATCGCGATAGGGGAGCATACGAATGAATTAAGAAGACTAGTTTTCCCGCGGATCGTCGCTGAATTCGCTCGGAGCTTCGACGGGTTCAGCTGCAAGTTCGTCAGCATTGCCTGCTCCGATGATCTCGCGCGGCTTGGCGCCGTCTGCCGGTCCGATAACACCTCGCTCTTCTAGGATATCCATCAGTTTTGCGGCGCGCGCATATCCCACGCCCAGTTTTCGCTGTAAATACGATGTGGACGCTTTGCCTGCCTCGATAACGGTTCGTTTCGCTTCCGGATAGAGTTCATCACTGTCCTCATCATCACCTCCGATCATCGAGGAGAATATTGCGTCTGTTCCACCTGCCACCTTGTCTGCCATATCGATGCTGGTCGCAAGTGTGGGTTCATTATGCTTTGCGATATACGCAACAATATTCTTAACCTCCATTTCAGTTATATACGGTGCCTGCACCCGGTTCGGTTTCGACATTTCGCCGGATAGGAACAACATGTCGCCCGCGCCGAGGAGCGATTCTGCACCACCCATGTCCAGAATGGTGCGCGAATCGATCTGCGACGACACCTGGAGCGCGATACGAGCGGGGATGTTTGCCTTGATGAGACCGGTAATGACCTTCACGCTCGGTCGCTGGGTCGACAGAATGAGATGAATTCCGACTGCGCGGCTCATTTGTGCCAATCGCACGATGCCGCCTTCGAGTTCGCGCGGATACGCCGTCATGATGTCGGCCAATTCGTCGATGATGAGCACTATATATGGCATGGCCTCCGGCATTGGCTCGCCATCTCGCGGACCCTTTTCGAGTGCGGGCTTCAATATGGTGTCGTGATACGAACCGATGTCGCGCACGCGCTCTGCTTCGAGAATGTTGTAGCGTCGTTCCATTTCCTTCGCGAGCCACTTGAGCGCAAGGATCGCTTTCTTCGCGTCTGTGATAACAGGGGTAAGGAGGTGGGGGATAGGGTTGTAGAGCGTAAGTTCCACACGCTTCGGATCCACCATGATGAACCGCAAACGCTCCGGACCGCAGCGGTACAAAAGCGACACGACGATGTCGTGAATGGTGACCGACTTACCGGCCCCGGTCGTACCGGCAACAAGCATGTGCGGCATGCGGGCCAGGTCCGCGTATTGTGGCGCACCCGTAATGGTGCGACCGAGTGCTATCAAAAGCGCCTTCTCAGAACCGGTGAATCCGTCGTCGGATACAAGCGGGCCCATGCCGAGTGTTGTGCGCGAGATATTCGGTACCTCGATGCCGACAAGTGATTTGCCCGGGATCGGCGCCTCGATACGCACAGGGGAGGCCGCGAGCGCCAACTCGAGGTTTGATTGCAGGGCAACGATCTTTGCCAGTCGCACGCCTTCTGCCGGTTTCATCGAATATCGTGTCACGGTCGGACCGATGTTGGCTTCGTCCATTTCCACTTGGATACCAAAGTTTTGCAGCGTCCGCTTGATGATGTTCATGTTGGCCTTCACGTCGCCGACTTCGGGCTTGCCCTTATTCTTTGCAAGGAGCGATGCCGGCGGAGGCGTATAGGTGCTGCCGGTGGCTGCAATGATAGGGAACCCGCCTTCTTCGTTCACCTTGTCCGAATACTTGTTAATGGACGGTTCTTTTTCTCGCTTCGGTTCTGCCTCTGCGATAGGTGTCGGTGCATCCGGTTCATCGGCTTCGACGGCCATGCCCGTTACCGGCACGTCATCTATTTCGACGGGAGTGAGCATGCCGTCGTCCTCGCTCGGACTGACCAGGTTCTTGAACCAGCGCACGACTTCGCCCAAATGAATATCAAACGCGACAATGAGAGCCATCACGGTGAATGCGAGTAGGAATATCACTGTCGCAAACACATCAACTGCAGCAACGATCGGTTTCGCGATCGCATCACCGAGTACACCACCGGCCATCGGATAGGCGAGGGCGATGAGTCCCAAACCTGATAGCAAAAAAATCGCCATACTGATCACGTGGACCCACGAAACGCTACGCTCGAGCGAGCGGAATATCAGGATCGCGAGCATGATCATGGACAGTGGCAAGAGCAAGTAGCCAATACCGAGAAGCCACGTGAGTCCGTTATACAGTGCCGCTCCGGCTGCGCCGCCGACACCGGCGAGTGCCAATATAAGGAAGCCCGATATAGCGAACAGGAATATCGCAATGACGCCGCGAAGCGCCTCGCTACTGATCACGCCTACCGCACTCTTTAGATCCGCATCTTTCTTTTTTCCGTTCTTGCGGGACTTCTCGCGCACCTTGTCTTTCATGGCCACATCATATCACGCGAGGCTCTCGCAAATGATAAAAATGTCCAGCCATTAAGCCATGTAATTGCCCGAGGCGCCTATTGTACGCGCTGTCGAACGACAACATTGCGTTTTCTGCCGTCCTTTATATAATCGCCATGCGTCGTAGATGTCCGATACTTATATAAGACACTACGAACCTCAAAATGGACGACAATAAAGACATACAAAAGACAGAAAGCTTGAGTAAATTCTTCGACTCTCAGAATGTCCGTGTTAATCCGTTTGGGGACAATCGTGCGGCCGATAGAGCGTACAGGAGGGCTGAACGCATCTCTGCGGCTGTCCATTTGCTCACCAATCATATCGACGCAAGCGAGCCGCTGCGACAGTCGGTGCGCCGTGAATCTATGCAGATGCTCGTTTCGGTTCTCGGTGTCCGCAATGAAATGAGATCGTCACAGTCCGGCGTCGTGGTCGCTGTCACATCATCTATCCGTCATTTGATATCACTTGTTCGCATGCTCGCGATCTCGGGATTCGCGTCTACCCAGAATGTTGGTGCGATCGTAGAAGCGCTCGATGAACTCGGGAACTTTATGCAGGTATCGCAGCGGACAAATTTTTCCGAGAGTATCATAATTTCAAAGGATGAGTTACTGGATGTTGGAACGTTAGCCCCGCGAGCAGCAGCTATTTCCGTAAGGGACATAAAGGACACGCGAATAGTGGGGGAGCGTGCCGAAGTGAAAGAGGAGTCGGTGCCGGTCGTAAAAGCTGCGGTCCAAAATGGGCAGACAAGCGTTCGAACGCAGAGCATACTGGAGATCCTTAAGTCGAGCGGCTCAATGGGGATCAAGGATATTTGTTCGAATTTGCCTGAATATAGCGAGAAAATGATCCAGCGTGAGCTCCTGACCCTGGTTGCAGATGGACGGGTGATGAAGACGGGATTAAAGCGCTGGTCTCGATACTCTGTGTCCTAGCGCAGAGCTGCCCGGATCTGAGTACCTGTGATTTGCTCCTTATATAGAGGCTTTGGGGGGTGTGAAATATAGAGGCTCCCCGTGCGTCTCCTTAATTGACTCCGGTGTGACGGTGCAGTATCCTGCCCCGGTAGCTTCGTGATCTGGATTCGGCTTTATATTAGGCCGTTTTTACTCACAAGTTATCCACAAAACGGAGTTTTGCTCAGACGGGCTCTGAGAGGCTTCCAGTATATAATTGTGCGGACGCGTCTGTATTGATGCGTTGCACAGGGAAGCAGTTGCCCTCTGTGTCGCTCTTTGACATTTGCATATTGAAACAAACTACGGTGATCGCATCACCATGTTTTCATGATGCGTGTTCTATGAACACGTGCTCATGAATATTCGAATTTCGTCGTTACTGATTATCCCGACAGGATTGAAACGCTGTACGACACATTCCCACTCGCTGCTACTCCCAACGCTTCGCGTCGACTTTAACAAGAGGCATGGGTTAGCAAATACATTATTAGTGGACATTCTATTTAAGAGTGTTCGCAAAAAAACGGACAGGTATTCACGTCGAATGAATACGTGTACGGTTCCGTGTTCTCTATATTAATTAGGGGCATGTAATACAAAGGTCAAAACTAAAATATGAGTAAAGCATTAGCAACAAAGAATGTTGCAGCCGTGCTCTTGGGCCTCGGTATGATCCTTTCGGTATTTGCTTTCGCCACACCGGCTAAGGCACAGTCCACATCGGATCTCCAGGCACAGATCAACGCACTGCTCGCACAAATCGCGGCACTTCAGGCACCCGGCCAGCAGGTCGGAGGCGCGTCGTGCGCAACCACGTTCACCATGAATCTCAAGTTGGGTTCAAAGGGTAGCGAGGTCATGGCACTTCAGAAGTTCCTTAACAGCATCGACGGTACTCAGCTCGCCACAACCGGCGCTGGTTCACCGGGCAACGAGACATCGACATTTGGTCCGGCTACAAAACGAGCCGTGATCAAGTTCCAGGAAAAGTACGCAGCAGACATTCTCACTCCGGTGGGCTTGTCGAAGGGTACTGGTAACTGGTTCTCGTCAACTCGCGCAAAGGCAAACACCCTCTGCTCGACCCCGACGACTCCGACGACTCCGACGACTCCGGGTACGACTCCGGGAACCCTTGCGGTTTCTGCGGGCTCACAGCCGGCTAACTCGCTCGCTCCGCAGGGATCGGCTCGTGTTCCGTTCACAAACTTCACGCTCACGAACACTTCGTCAGCTGCAGTTACGGTCAACGGCATCACGGTCACCCGCACAGGACTCGCATCTGATGCGGTCTTCGCAGGTGTAGTTCTTCTCGATCAGAACGGACTCCAGATCGGAACTCCGCGCACGTTCGACACGAACCACATGGCGACGATCGGCGAGACGATGACGATCCAGCCTGGTCAGTCGATGACCTTCACGGTCGCCGGCAACATGGCATCCAGCCTCACTGCATACGCAGGACAGGTTGCTGCTCTCCAGGTCACAGGTGTTCAGACATCGAGCACGGTTTCGGGATCGCTTCCGATCTCTGGTGCAAACCAGACGATCAATGCGTCTCTCGCGATCGGATCGGCAACAGTTATGACATCGTCCTTCGATCCTGACTCTGCTCAGACGAAGAACATCGGTGACACAGCTGTGAAGTTCTCCGGTGTCCGCATCACTGCGGGTTCCGCTGAGGACGTCCGTCTCTTCTCGGTTCGTTGGCGAATCAATGGCTCAGCGAGCTCGGCAGACATTTCCAACGTCATGACAGTCATCAACGGCACGAGCTACCCGACGGTAGTTTCTGCTGATGGCCGCTACTACACGACTACGGTCTCAGGTGGCATCCTCATGACCAAGGGCAATGCTGTCGACGTATATGTACAGGGTGACATCACCGGTTCAAATTCGAACACTCGCGTGATCGAATTCGATATCGACCGTCAGTCTGACATCTACATCGTTGGTCAGACCTACGGCTACGGAATCACTCCGACAGCATCTGAAACATTGGTGACTGCCTCAACAGGCACCCACGGTTCATCGTTCATTGGTTCCGGCAGCGTTTCTTCGCAGCCGTTCTTCCAGGGCTCGACTGTAACCGTTCAGGGCTCCTCGGTTACTACGATCGCTCGTGCAACGGAAGTTCCGTCAGCGAACATCGCGGTCAACGTCCCAGGACAGGCGCTCGGAGGCTTCGTCGCAGACATCAAGGGTGAGGCGCTCACGGTTCAGACCCTGACGCTCAACATCTCCGGTGTCGCAACGACAACCACCAACCAGGTAACAAACATCACTCTCGTCAATGACGCTGGTGTTGTAGTTGCAGGTCCGGTTGACGCTTCTGGCAACGTGGTCACGTTCAACAACTCGATCACGATCTCTTCTGGTCGCCATGTCTACACCATCAAGGGAACTGTTCCGGCTGCTACGGCAAACGGCGGTACCTTTACGCTCAACACGACTCCGTCGTCTTGGACAGGTATAACAGGTCAGACCACAGGAAACACTGTAACGATCTCGCAGGGTAACTTCACCATGAACACGATGACTGTTCGTGGCGCTACTCTCAACATCACAGCAGCAGCTCAGCCTGCAGCTCAGACGATCGTTGCTGGTGGTTCTTCAGTCGTTCTTGCAAACATCCAGTTGGATGCTTCGCAGTCGGGTGAAGACATCCGCATGAACTCGCTTCCGGTCAACATGACAAATGTCACAGGCGTAAGCTCGTGCCAGTTGTGGAACGGAGCAACAGCAGTAAACACCGGTTCTAACACCGTCAATCCGACAGTTGGTGTCAACGTATTCTCGTTCGACAACTCACTCACGATTGCGAAGGGAACTGTTGTTACGTTGGTTGTAAAGTGCAACCTCTCGTCAGCAGCAACTGGTGCATACACCACAGGTGTAATCACCAGCGGTACTCAGACTTACGCTGCAACCGGCGTACAGTCTGGCACTGCACTCACCAACAACTCTAACCTCACTGCATCTACCTCGAACAGCGGTACGCAGACGGTTGGTTCAAGCTCGGTCACGGTCACGACAGACCCGTCGTCTCCTTCGTTCGCATTTGCGGCCGGTGGTACGACAGGTGTGACTGCATCTGCGCTTAAGTTCCGCGCAACTGGCGAAGACATGACGCTCACTGAGCTCGGTCTCACTGGTTCTGCGGGCATCGCGTCGGACATCGTCCAGGCTACGATCTGGAACGGCGCAACTCAGGTTGGTACTGTTACATTCACTTCTGGCAGCACGATCGCAACGTCGACACTCTCGACACCGGTTAACTTGCCGAAGGACACTGACGTCACTCTCACTGTGAAGATCAACGTTGCAAACGTTGGTTCATCTCAGACGGGTACTGCCGGTGCTGTTGTAACGCTCAACTTCAGCGGAGCAAAGGCCACGGGTAACAACTCTGGCAACACGATCTACGCAACCGGCAGCTCGTCTGTCGCCGGCGTACGAATCGAACACACTTACCCAACGCTCGCTCTCGTAAGCCTCGGCTCAACGGGTGTTGCAGACGGTAAGTTGATGCGCTTCTCGATGACAGCTAATGCTGGTGGAACTCTCGGTGTTGAAGAATTCAACTTCACGATCGCGACTTCATCTGCAACGGCAACAGGATTGAGCCTCTACGCCTTCACTGATTCCGGCTTCTCAACACCGGTCTCATCTGCGGCTTCTGGTCAGCTCAACTCTGCAGCCATCGGTGGCTCTGGTAGCGTCGTCGTTCACACGAACAACGTGACGAACGGCATCCTCCAGATCCCAGCTGGTCAGACGTACTACTTCGAACTCCGCGCTTCTGTAGCGGGTGTAGTCTCGGGCTCGTCGATCACGACGACACTCCTTGGCGACACTTCTGGTACGAACGTGGGTGCGACAAGCACGCTCTCGACGAGCAACCTCGTATGGACTCCGAACTCGACGACTACTGCAACTATCTCCGACAGCACCAATCCGGACTGGCGAAATGGTTACGGCGTCCCGGGCCTCCCGGCGTCTGGTCTCTCGCAGACCCGAAACCAGTAATTCCGTCTAGGAATTACCTGATATGACTTCACCGGCCTAGCCGCGGTCATAGGCAAAGCCCCTCTCCTTGCGGAGAGGGGCTTTTGCTATGGAAAATAGTGCGTGCCGTAAGGGCTGCAAACCCCGCCCGTCTCATGTATGATGGCCACCATGAGCAATTTGAATCAATCGACCATGCGCGCGCTCGCACTTCTTGCGCTCGCGATCGCTATTATCCTCGGGGGGTATTTCTATCAAAACTCTCGGCAGGCTGCTTCGGTTACGCTTGATACAGCTGCGTCGTCTACGGATGGCATGTTTTCCGCTGTTGCGCCCGGACAGGACACGACTCGAGGTACGACAAATATCATTCCGATAACCGCAGAGGCGACCTACAAATCGCCCGCGTATCCAAAAACTCTTTCGTTCTCCATCAAACTTTCTGATTCTGAAAAAAGTACAATTCAAAAGGCTTATGGAGTAGTTGTGGGTGATCTCACTGAGGACAGGTACGACTTCAATGCGTGGATCAATCTCGGCACGCTCAATCTCATGGCGGGTAACTACAAGGCCGCCGAGACGATATGGCAGTTTGCATCAACACAGTGGCCGACGAATCAAGCCTCCCATAACAACCTCGGCGACCTGTACATGAACTATCTCAAGGACTATCCGAAGGCGGAAACAGAATATCTCGCAGGGATAAAAAATAAGCCGGGTGACCCAAATCCGTACAAGAACTTATTCACGATGTATTCGGACACGTCGTACAAACCCACCAACACCGCTGCTGAAGATATTCTCAGAAAAGGAATCACAGCCGTACCGACATCTGTTGATCTCAAATACATGCTCGCGGTCTGGTACAAGAAACTCGGTCGTACACAAGAGGCAACCGCGCAGTTCCAAACAGCTATCAACGAGGCCAACAAGCAGGGCCTGACACAAGTCGCGGCACAGATCAAAACCGACGCTGGTATCAAGTAGGGGAGCGCTCGGTGACCCCAAAACAACCGCTCGAGAGATCGTAGAGCGGTTGTTTTGTTGTGCCGGTAGTGTCTGATGCAGGGTTGGAAATCCGCTATACTTTGGTCATACCATGAACGAGCTTTTTGATCGTATAGGCGCGGCCCTCAAGAAGATCAGAGATAATCCGCAGCTCATTTACACGGTTGCGATCGCGGCGCTCATTGTGCTGTCTTTCGTATTCATGGCGAACCGCTTTATCGGTATCGCCACCGACGCCCAAGAGCGTCTCGTGAACGTACGGATCGGTTCTCTGCAGGATGCGTTCGTTTCATTCGCTATCGATCACATTCAGGACCCTGCGTATCTGAACGCGCGAATTGCGGAGATAGTGCAGCAGAACGAGACCATCACACATTTCAGGATCATTCAGAAGCAGCAGGTGTTCACGACAGCAACGACCACTGCCTACATCATTATCGCGTCGAACGATCTCACCGAGATCGGCCAGGCTGATCCCGATGCGGAATTTCTGTATTCATTCGTCTCCGGCGATCCGGACCACTCGGTCACTACACAGGCGAGTGCAGGGAATGAGCGGTTCTTTAACACGGCACGCGCGATCGCGGATATGCAGAACAATGTCGTAGCGGCGGCGCTCACTACACAAACCTTATCCGAAGCGGACAAATCCATTGAGCGCACCATCGAGAACAGTATCTATCTGCTGGTCGTGGTCATTGTAATGATCCTGCTCCTGTTCCTTCGACATTCCCGGATCATCGACTACATGGATCTGTACAAGCGGCTCAAAGAAGTCGACCAGCTCAAGGATGATTTCATATCGATGGCGTCGCACGAACTGCGTACGCCGCTCACGATCATACGCGGCTATACGGAAAGCCTGCGGGACGATACGGGGCTGTCCGATTCCTCCATTTCACAGATCGACAAGATCGACACAAGCGCCAAGAATCTTGATGCCCTTATTTCTGACATGCTTGATGTGTCCCGGATCGAGCAGGGTCGCATGAAATTCAATATATCGACGTTCGATCCCAAGGAGATGATCGGAGAGATCGTGGGTTCGTTCGATCTCGTCGCCAAGAACAAGTCACTCGCGCTTTCATTCAAGGACGGGGAGTCCGCGGGGATGATAGCGGCGGATAAGGATCACTTGCGCCAGATCCTCGTGAACCTTATCGGGAACGCGGTTAAATACACGAAAAAGGGCGAAGTAGAAGTTACGCGCACGGTAGAGAGAGGGAATGTCATCATTCGTATCCGTGACACCGGAATTGGCATCAATGCAAAGGATCGCGACAAATTGTTCGAAAAGTTCTACCGCATCCGCTCCAAGGAGACCGAGGGCATCACCGGCACAGGCCTCGGGCTTTGGATAACTACAGAACTTGTTCGCCAGATGCACGGTACAATTTCAGTTGAGTCGATCGAGGGAATAGGATCACACTTCATTCTCTCATTTCCCGTCGTCCGCTAGAACTATGAGTGCAAACCCTACAAGCATCATCCGCAGAACAGAGGTCGTCATTCTGACGATCTGCGTTGTCATGACCGCGATGCTTTACGCTACCAATATCGCCGGCGCAGAGGGAACGATGATTGGTAGTGCGATAACGACCACCGGTACCGTCGGCGGTGCCCTCAGTACAACAGATACAAACGTACAGGGCGCCGTGCAGACAACAGTCACTCAAGTTCTTCCGGCTGTCGAGATAACGGCCACGCCTGATCTGTGTGATAGCGGCAGCATCAATCTTGCCTGGAATGCGGTCGCTAATGCGGACGGGTATCGGCTATTCCGCGATTCGACAGGGAATGCGATATACGAGGGGACAAGGCGCTCGCATGTTGATTCAGGGCTCGCGAACGGGTCAAATCACATGTACTACATCCAGGCGTTCAGATCCGGATTCACTTCGAGCAATGACTCGCTAATGGCTATGGCTCCGATCGCGTGCCCGACGGTTATAGAGCCGTATGGAGGAGACGCTCCCACTGGCACGAGTATCACCGGGACTGGCACAACTGGAACAGCGCTACCGGTCGCGAAGAACCTTACGGCAATGCTTGATACGGCGGTAGAAAAAGGAGTTGTGCTTACGTGGAGCTCGGATCCCGGAGCAGGGAGTTTTGGAGTATTCCGCAGGATCCTGGGGACCGACTTTGTCGTGATCGGCACCGTGCTTGCGCCGACACATCGATTCGTAGATAAGCAACTTATGCCGGGAACGCAGTACGAATATCAAGTGCGTGTATGTTCCTCGGCGGGGTGCTCAACACCTTCAAATGTGGTTGGTGTATCAACTCCGGCGGTTACCGTTCAACCGGTGATCACAACGGCCGCAACACCCACTCCCGCGAAGGCTCCCGCGGCTCAGACTAATGTGACCGATCCCGTCCCGGTTTCCCCGCTAGTGACGACCGTCGTGAAGTCAGCACCCACAACGGTAGTTCAACCGGCTCCGGTGCAGATCAGACCCACGACGTTCTCACCGACGACGATCACAACGATTCCGTCGCAGACTTCTCCAATTCGGAATACCACAAATCTGCGTTTCCAGTCAGAGACGCAAGCCGCAGTGCCGTCGAACTCGGCTCCGCCATCACAGATAGTTGCATCAATGCAGGCGATAGCAGAAACAGTTTCGATCTCCCGGTCGGCAGTGAATACCGAGCGCGACAACTTGATCGCGGCGATCGATGCACACATCGAAACTGTGCGACGGATCACACCGGCCGATCAATTCGCGGAGCAGGAGAACACTGTCCGCGCGATCCGTGAGGCACTCGTATCAGATATCGATAACACGCTCGGACGCGGCGCAGGCATAACCCCGAAAGACGAAGCTCGTTTGCAAGCGGCGATCAGGGACGGATTTGCGGTTATCGGCCGCGCAGCCGCGATCGATCCACGTGTGCCGGATACTTCCCGCCAGCTCGTGACCGATTCGATTGGATCACTCGCGCGAGTGTCCCAAGATGCGATTGCGTCGCTCCAGGCGGCAGGGGCAGGAGATCTGTACAAAGATACGAACAGCGACGGGATTTCTGACTTCGATTCAGTACATATTTATAATCTTGATCCGATCAAGCCCAGTCCGGTGACCGTTGTAGACGGACGCACGCTCACGGCAGGGGACAAAGTGCTCCTCGGATATGATCCGACAGCAAACGTGCTCATGGCGGTCCCGCGCGAAGAGCCGGAGCTCTCGCTCGCACCTGAAACTACCGTGTACACCGTCGCGGACGTGCAATTGAATCCGCAGAAGCTGGTAACGTTCAGCGGCACCGCGCTTCCGAATAGCTACGTGACGCTCTACATCTACTCAACTCCGATAGTGGTAACGGTAAAGACCGACAGCAGCGGCAAGTGGAAATACACAGTGGATAGGGAACTGGAATCCGGTGAGCACAAGATCTATGCGGCGAGCGTGGATAACACGGGCAGGATCGTCGCAAAGACGGTGGCAATTCCATTCACCAAGACCGCAGAAGCGGCCACGCTGGACACCGTGCCATCGCTCGGTGCAGCTCGGGTAGAAAAGCCGAGCCTCACCAACAACCGCGCCGCGCTCCCACTCATCGCAATATCGATCCTGTTCATCATCGGAGCGCTCTACGTTATGGGCAAAGATCGCACCCCCAAGAATCCGACCCCCACCGCCGCCTAGCGCCGCTTTAACCCGAACCGCCCGCGCAGCGCGCGATCGTTTTCTATCGTATCGGCGATAATATACAAAACCTCTTTCCCGAGTCCGTAATCCGCTTTCAGGAGCGTGATCAGATCTTCGCAATCGTAGGGAAACACCCATACAGAATCCTGTAGTCGTTCGAACCCGATCTCTCGCAGGGTCTGCCGCAGCCTCGTCCTTTGCGCACTCCGCGCCTGCGAAATATCAAAACTCACCAATCTCCATTTCCCATCCCACCTCTTTGATCGAGCGACCATCATGCGGCCACGTGAAAGAAAATTCTCGCCGGCCGTCGTTAGCTTTAGAAACGATTTTCCGTTTCGGAGCTCCCAAGTAACGAGCCCCTTTTTTTCAAGTAGTTTGGCCGAACTGTGAACTGATTGGGAGGTGTATCGTTTTTTAAACAACTGAAGAAGATTGGGAGCGACCACAGCCAGTGCGATGACACCGGCGACCTCGAGGGAGGTGAGTATCGCGGCCTGGAGTTCACTCCTCCTTGTTCTAGTTCTCAAATCATTCTCCATTTCTGACATCATAATAAGAATCCTATAGGATTCTTATTATGATAATCGTCTAAATTGACGGGGGTGGGGATAGCTTGATGAAGGACTCATATGTGGGCATAATGCTGCCCATATGAAGGGGAGGCTGATCGTCGCCGGATTCCTCGTAGCGCTCGGTACGCCGTTTGCGGCGTTTGGGGATGTGATCAAGGAGCAGCCTGTATTTTCCGGCGTGGAGCATATCGGTGGGGATGTACCGCTCGTATTTAGCGGGGCGTCTCAGCGCACGCCATCTCTTTTGTCGCTCTTTTCTGCGACAGGAACGGTGCGAACAGCAAAGATTCGTTACGACATGACAGCGTGGTCGAACCCGAATGGGTTGCAGCTATATCTCTACGAGTGCCCGCTCAAGCCGGGGGACAGCTTGCCTCAGTGCCGCAAGATCGTTGCTCGAGACGCCGCTCTCGCGTGGGATGGTACGTTGATCCATCCGCCGGTAGCAAACACCGGTGAGATGACCATTGATTTTAATTCGGCCCAGGCGATAGGTTTTGGAGATCACGAGTTCACTGACGGCGTTCCGCTGAATCCCGATCGAGGCTACAGACTCGAGGGTGTATTCGATCCGAACTCCCATACGATCGACGTCTACGGTATGCCGGGGGAGACGGGCGGATTCTTTCCGTACTTCAAACTTGAAGGAGACGTTCCGACATCTACTCCTGCAACCTCCACGCCTCCCACCTGTACCGAAAACTGCAATTCCAATGTGATGTTCCTGCCGGGGATTCAAGGGACTCGTCTATACGCACCGGGCGTTCCCTTTGAAGATCAGCTCTGGGAACCAAATAATGAGGGCGACATTCAAGACTTATTCTTAGACTCGGAAGGAGAGAGTATTCGGGACGACGTGTATGTAAAAGAGAGTGGCGTTATTGATGATATTCCTGTTACCGGATCGAATATATACAAATCATTTTTGAATGATCTGGAGGAGTGGAAAACAACTGAGAATTTGATCGGAGACTATCGTGTAGTTGCGTATGATTGGCGCCTATCAATCGATGATATTTTGACCTACGGTCGTCAGGACGGAGACAAGATCTACTATTCTGGTAGCAATCGTGCGACGAGCACACCGTATATCCTCCAAGAATTGCGTCGACTTGCGGCGACCTCTAGGAACGGAAAGGTCACGATCGTAGCCCACTCAAATGGCGGATTGGTGGCAAAGGCATTGCTCCAACAATTGGAAGCAACTAGCGACCCGCTTCTGGACGCGGTCGATAAATTGATCTTAATTGCGGTTCCGCAGACGGGGACTGTTCAGGCGATAGGCGCAGCGCTCCATGGCTACGACATTGCTCTGCCGGCGGATTGGCTGCCGTTGTTACTTGATCCTCAAACAGGACGCGCTTTCGTCGGCACGTCCCCGATGATGTATCACTTGCTTCCATCCAGCGGATATCAAAGCGGCGACGGATCGACGGTAGGCACGCCAACGGTGACCTTTGACGTAAGTGAAAAAACAACCGCATTCAACGCCGCTTACGGGACAACTATCGATAACAGCTCAGAGCTAAAGAATTTCCTTTCAGGAAGTGAGGGTAGGCCGCAGCCTGATTTTGATGACGTAAAGAACCCTAGCCGTTTATCGCCGGCACTTCTGCAGTACGCCGAATCTGTGCACTCGAACATAGATACATGGATTCCACCGGCTTCAATGCAGGTGCACGAGATCGCCGGTTGGGGGATTCCAACACTTGGCAGTATCAGATATTGGACAGGAAAAGAATGTATTGAAAGGACCCTTCTGGGCACATGTACACGAAAAGTTCCAAAACTTCTGTATACTCCGCAGGTTGTAATCGACGGAGACGGTGTAGTCGTCACTCCGAGCGCCCTCGCGATACCAACCAACAACAATGTTAGCCGGTCTTGGTTGAATCTAGAGGTGCTTAATCAGCCTGTGTTGTCAGCGGATCGCGACCATCCGGATCTGCTTGAGGTGGGTTCTCTAAGAGATTTTGTATCGAATACTATTTCAGGGACAAGCAACACTCTGCCCGAGTTTATGTATTCAGCTCAGCCTCTGTCAGATGGTGAGACACGGCTCGAGTTTGTTCTGCATTCACCGCTTAGTTTGTCTGTAACTGACGGGATGGGACATCATGTAAATGCATCTGTATCTGATATCCCAGGGGCTGTTTACCGGCGATTTGGTGAGGTTCAATATATCTCCATACCTAAGTCGACACATCCGACACTCAATCTTTTAGGATTCGCGAACGGCTCGTATACCCTTGAGATCAGGGAGGTGTCTGAAAACTCGACTGTGGCGAGCACAATATTTACTGGACTTCCCAGTTCAACATCGACTCATGTCGTCATGAATTTCCCGGATGGTAGCATTGAGAACGCAACGGAATTACAGGTAGATTATGATGGTAATGGGGACATCGACAGTTCCTTTAGACCTGTTTTGGGTGGTGTGGTGGAGCCTGAGACAGACGTCATATCGCCAGAGGCAATTCTTATTGTTAGCACTTCCACAAGAACTCTTCATATATCCGGTATTGATGATGTGTCATCAACCACCGTTGTAACAGTTGGGGATAGTACTACGATCCGAGACGGGTCGGGGAATGAGACTGTTCTAAAGTTTAGAAACACTTTCACAAATGGGTATCTATCTTCTTCGAGACTCCTCAGCATTCGTTACGGAACGTCGACTGTAGTCTCGCTACCGACTTCTTTCGTCTACATATGGAACAGTAAAACAAATCCCGCTACACTAGTGAGCCAAACGGTAATCGTAGACAAGCAGTTCGTGATTGAAGCTCTTTATAACGTAAAAAGGAACCGGACCACGATTGTCGTCCTGAAAAGAAACATACCAATTCAGATCAAAACAGTTCCGGGACAAGTTTTGGTCAAACTCACAACCCAAGATGGAATGGTCACGTATTCGTGGTAGCCTTTATTGCATGCGGCTAATGACAAAAAATAGTATCTTGGTTGTTAGCTGTCTTGGGACCTTCTTTGTAGGACTGCTCTTTATACTCGGTCAGGAAAGCTGTTATGCGAACGACACTTGTAGGCAGTGGAGAATTGCACTAAGTCACGACAATTTTTCAGTTTTGATACTCTTTGTGCCAATGTTTCTATTATCTCTCGTTACTTACCGCATGGATGCGGGGGTATTTAATGCATGGAAGAATCTCCTTATCTGGACAATACCTGCCGCCATAGGTGTGATCCTTTTAGTTCCCGATAACGGGAGTTTTATGTGGTCCGATCCAAAACTGTCGCTGTCAATATTATTTTCGGTAGCGTTTCTCTTTGGTTCGATTGCGATTATTTTCTGGAGGTCTCGAAACTCTTCATAGGGTGTAGGATGGGGGAATGAGGGATAGGCAGCTACAGTACTGGCTTGCGGGATGTGTGGCCGTACTGGCTGTGCTTGCGATGTTTGGTAAGTGGCTGTCTGTCGTCTACGTGCTCCTGCCCACGCTTCCGCTCCTTGCTGCTTTGTACCCGATGACGTGGGTCGAGGGGTCGGCCTCTGTGTGGTGGTATCGTTTTGCGATCCCGTGGACAGTCGCGGCCATGGCCGCCATCCTGGTCACACCGGCCGCCGGCAAGCCGTTCGTATCCACCATCGCTGTTTTGATACTGAGTGTGATCACGCTCGTGATCCTGACGAACAAAGTCGTTCTCAAGTACTACCGCATCGCTCGTTCCGAGACCGCGTAGGATTTGGTCTGTTGACCCTGTCCGCGCGTTTGGTAGGGTGCTCGCAGATTCATTACTGCAAAGGGGTAGCTAATGTCCACCATACCGTTTCTGGACGATGAGCCGGTCGCCGTACTCGACCTCAATGGATTCGCTGTCAAAGACGCGGCGTTCATGGGGTTATCTCGCCACGGCAAGAATCCGTACATCTTGCCGAATATTCTGGCCGAGCGGCTCAACTGCTATCACAAGCGGCAGGGGCTCGCGGCTACGTACGGTTCGTATGGCGAGAACCGTGGATTCATATGGCGTCAGACGTATCTCGACGCCATGGAGAATCCGATCCATGCCGGTATCGACATCAATGTGCCTGCGGGTTCGCTCGTGATCGCCGATGTTGATTGCGAGGTCGTGTGGGTCGGTACCGATCATCCCGAACCGCACGGGTGGGGAAACCGGATTATCGTAAAACTTCGCGGTATCGACATTTGGATGATCTACGCGCATCTGGGTGCGCCGATCTGTCGGGTCGGAAACAAAATGGGTTCCGGGTCGCCGATCGGCTACGTTGGTACTCCACACGAGAACGGCGGATGGTATCCGCATCTGCATGTGCAGGCGATGACCAGGCAGGCGTGGGAGATGTTCCTGGCCGATCCTTCGACCATCGATGGGTACTATCCGGCGGAGCAGTGGCCGAGGAAAAAACTACTGTTCCCGTTCCCGGGAAAGTTTATTTGCATTCCGTGAGCAAACGGAAATAGAGGGTTATGAAGCCGGCGCAAGCGCCGGCTTTTTCGTTGTATAATTCGAAGGTTATGCAGCAGACGACTCCGGCGGGCTCATTCATCAAGTTCCTCACAGGATTCCTGACCCTGATCACAATGTCGTTCGGACTTACATATGCAGTGCATTCGTATGCCACTACACGCGACGCGACGCAGGCTGCCGCTGTCGCAAAGGCGCGGATGCTCGAATCGTTGAAATAATACGTAAGTCAGTATTTAAAAAACTGAGGGCCCGATCACCCCCGCGGTGATCGGGCCCTTCTGTGCGCAGCCACATGGAGTGGCGCGCAGCCGCCGGCGCTAGGGGGACAACTCCGCGCCGGGGAACTGCTGCGGGCATCCTATATCAGCCTGTTTGTTCACGCAATATAAAAAAGGTGAGCCACGCAGCTGGGGGACTGCGTGGCTCGGGCATGATGCGTACCATTGAACGCCACAAACCTTGCGAGGGGGGCGACTTCGCTCGGTCTATGCGTGGCACGTACCACACCATCTCGGAAAGATCAGGCGAGGCGGAGACTTCTGTCATCCGTATCGCGAACTGTAGGCGCTTGGCGGCAACCGTCCTTCTGGAAGAGTTACATTCATCTCCAAGGCATAACACTCGATCACATCGACTTCGGTAGGTGAGATCCCCGCTAGGTGGGTTATCTCGCCGAAGAGGAAGCAGATGAGTGATGTCGAGGCGATGAGGCCAAGGCGTTGTTGGACGAGCTGCACCAAACCGTATTCCGGATGGGGCAATTCACCAACGAGTTTAAGTTTGTTATTTGTCATGAGGCGCACTCCTTACGTTACGCGCCTCCCTGTCCCGCGGCGATAATGGCACGGTAACAGAGCAAAGTCAATACGCGACAATACACAAAAAACGCCGGGCAAACGCCGGCGTTTTGTCGTAAGGAGCAGTCGGAGATCAGTATCCGGGGACGCCGATCCGATGAAATATCTCGCGCTCGGTCGTGGTCGGCACGATAGTCGTGCGTTTCAAGTTGCCGCGAACGACGTTGCGTGCCTCGAGCATGATATCGGCGCCGACCTCGAATTCGACCTGGTCGAGCGCTGCCAGTATTTCCTTCTGGAGCCCCGTCAGCCGCTCGTCCGGGCTCTTGTAGGATTCGTCCCTCGGAATGGGCGCCCGTTCGATAGGTGGCGCGACGCGTCGCTCGGAAGGACCCTGCCTTGCGGGCACATGATGCTCGCCCATTCGTACTCGGGCCGGGGGAGCCGCTCGCGGTATCCGTACTTCAGAAGCGGGAATGGCTGTCGGCGGTCGTGGCTGGGGCTCGGCCACGGGCGCGGCGGATTGATTCGGCAGATCGAAATTGCCGACATAGTGTCGTCCTGTTCTCAGTGCCATGGATGGTCTCCTTTGGGGTCTCTGGAGTCTTTATAGCAGAGTTTGACGCCCGGGTAAAAATAGGTCACTATCCATCGCACAAGGCCAGAGAACGTGAGCATCTTCGAAAGAAGAGTCAGTCTTGCCGAGGTCGAAAACTCCGTCCCTCCGCTTGAGCGGTCGGGACAGCCTTGTTGAGGGATTCATCCCGAAACCCACCTAAATTTTTTCAAAATTTGGGCGGGTATAAGATTTACTAATTCGCCATTAGATGGCTCATAAGAAAATCTAAAATGGCAAAAACAAAAGCACAGAAGGGACAGATCATCGACACGCTCGCAGACTCTTTCAAGTCGGCGGCAACGACGGTCTTCGTACACTTCCGCGGGGTTAACGTAACCGACGAAACGGCAATGCGCCGCGCACTCGGAAATGCCGACGTGAAATACACGGTGGCAAAGAAAACGTTGATCCGACTCGCGCTCCAGAAACTCGGTCATTCGACAGAGGGTATGACGCTCGACGGAGAAGTGGCAGCAGCCTACGGCGGTGGCGACGACGCAACCGCAGCGGCACGACTGGTGTTCGAATTCGGAAAGAAGCTGACAAATCGCGTTCAGATCCTCGGAGGAATCTTTGAGGGAAAGATTGTTGATAAGGCAGCGATGGAAGAGATCGCAACCATCCCGTCGATGCAGGCGCTCCGAGGTATGTTCGCGAATGTGATCAATTCACCGCGCACACGCTTTGCGATCGTTCTCAGCAAGGTCGCAGAGACCAAAACAGCTTAATTTAGAAATTTAAGGAGCGAAGTGACTATAAATTTCTTAATCCGCCCAAGTTTTGCGAAGCAAAATTTAGGCGGATGTAAGATGTTCTAACTCACTTCGTTCGTAACAACATCTAACATGACACAGGATCAAATCATTGACGCAGTCGAAAAGATGACGATTCTCGAGCTCAACACGCTCGTGAAGGCCATCGAAGAGAAGTGGGGAGTTTCCGCTGCAGCGGTAGCAGTTGCCGGTCCGGCAGCGGCAGCGGCAGAAGAGAAGTCTGAGTTCGATGTAGAACTCACGGCATTCGGCGAACAGAAGATCGCCGTCATCAAGGTAGTTAAGGAAGCGTTGGCCCTCGGCCTCGCTGAATCCAAGACCCTTGTTGAGTCCGCTCCGGCCATGCTCAAGCAGGGCATGAAGAAGGAGGACGCAGAAGCCCTCAAGACAAAGATCGAAGCAGCTGGCGGTAAGGTCACATTGAAGTAATTCAATGTGATCCCGCCAGCTCCGAAGGGGGTCGGGGAAACTGTAGTTTCCCCGTGTCGGAGATAATTAAGAACCGAGGGTTCTTAAGGAGCCGAGTATACGGCGACAGCTGGTGGAAAGGTTACTGTCCCGAACAGCACTGAAGAAGATCCACCTCGCGGTGGATCTTTTTCTTTTTTAGGCCTGCTTGGGAACGGTATCCCACGGAGGAAATGCCGGCCGTAAGGAGACCCTTCTTTAATGTATACTTGCTCATATGGGTGATGCCATCGGGTTTTTTATATTACCGGCCGTTGTGGTTGCCGCTCTAGGGATCGTTCTATACAGGGAGTTCGCGCGTGTTTTTAGCGCGTACAAAAATACAGGGAATTCCCGCAACTTGCTGTGGTTGGGGACTCTAGCGGTCTATTGTCTTGCCATCGCCGCTTACACAATACGAACTTCGATAAATATCGTAGACATTCCGATGGGGTTACTGGTCTATTTTTTCAAACTACCCTTCATTCCATTGGGCTTCGTGACGCCGTATCTGGGATCAATTATCGGGACGGAATGGACGATTAGTGCAACCATCTTTCTCGTGTGTATCGAACTCGTATCCATCATCTACGTGGTACGGTATCTGCGCCGACTGTAGAGGTGGCAAGGTTACTCTTAAGTAACTCTTACCCTGAGAGAGAAAGATCCACCTCGGTGGATCTTTTTCTTTTTGTGCTGCTCGCGGAGAAGACGACAGCTGGGGGCAAAGTGAAGCTGTATACTTCTCGTATGGAAGGTATACGACAAAAAAAGAAGTTGGAGTTGCTTGATTGGCGCTCCCACGCAGATGCTGAGAAAGTAACCCCAGAAATACAGCAGCAGCTCGATATGCTCGCTGACCTCGCACTAAGTGAAGGCTTCGACTTTCAAAAGAAGGCAAAGGACTATGCGGCCGGCATCGGGGGCGATGGTAAACATCGCGAAGCGAATAAAGTAGATATGTTGCTTATCTGGGCGTATACGAAAGGCGTTATCAAAGACACCGAGTATCGGGAGCTACAAAAAGTGATCGCACCATAAACAAAAAGCCCGATCGAAAGATCGGGCTTTTGCCATCGAATGAGCAATTGAACATCAGATCAATGTATAGGGAAGCGCATCCAGCTCGTTGTCCGGCTTGTCGAGGCAGTCTTGTGCAAGCTCGAGTGCTTCGCCCATGTCAGTGACCGGCGTTTCTTTCAAGAGGAGCCGGGTCCGATCGCCGGGACGCGACACCACCACGCTTACGCGCATAGAGCCATCACCGGGTTCTCTGATGCGCATCGATGTATCCCGGGGTTTCCTCGATTCGAGTTCTTCCACAGTATCCTCCATTCTTTCGAAACTTCGGGATACGCATTACGCTTCGGTTGGAATGATCGTTACGCTCGTTACATCCGGCCGGCCGCTGATCGCCTGACGAAACGGTTGCGTCTTTTGTTCGACCGACATATCGCCAAATTCAAAGGCGACGGTCAGAATGCACGTCCACACGCCGTTCTCCGGCGGCAATAATTTGAACCCCAGAAGGGCGACTTGGTAGAGCACCAGAAACCGAGGGATCGCCTTCGAGAATCCTTCCATCCCTTCTTCCGTCGCCGTGATCTTTAAAGAGACAGCTTGTGTCATACCCACCTCCATGTACCGGGGAATATACAACCCTGATTCAGACACAGTGTCAACATTTGCTGAATCCCGCACACGTGTACGATGGGGTAGATGGCCACGGTCTACATAGGACTGGGCAGTAACCTCGGGCACCGCGAGGCTAACCTCGAACAAGCGATGAGACTCTGTAGACCTGAGTTTCAGATAACGAAAGTCTCGTCCGTATACGAAACCGAAATGATGTACCGCAGGGAACGACCGCGGTATTTTAATTTGGTATGTCGTGTCGAGACACACCTTACGCCTATCGAGGCGCATGCCAAGTGCAAGGCGATCGAGCGGTCGCTCGGACGCAAGGTAACCGGGATGTTCGACCCCCGTACTATCGACGTGGTGCTGCTAATGTACGAGACCCTGTCGATCAAATCTGGCCCTGTCACGGTCCCTCATCCAAGGCTCCACGAGCGGGCGTTCGTCCTGGTCCCGTTCGCCGAGATCGCTCCGAACCTCGTACACCCGGAACTCAATACAACGATCGCCGAGCTCAAGGGGCTCCTTGGGGACTACTCCCAAAAGATCGTAAAGATCGACCAGGCGGTGTAGAGGCGCTGCACGGAAGGCTATCCACACTTCACGGGGTTTGGCCTCCGGGTAGGGTAGTAGTATGGGTATATGGCCA
>JAGOTU010000058.1 GCA_018061585.1 Minisyncoccota bacterium
GCACTATAGAGCGCCCGATCATTGATGCGTACTGTCCGGATGTCCTGATCAATATACATGGAAAGCTTACTACTTACGTTAAGTTCGGTCATTTTAGAGCCTGCAACATGAAGACATAATGATTTCTTCATAGCGCGACAGTTCGCACACAAGAGCCGCCCAGACCACAGCGATATGCACCGCAGCTTCGTAACATCGAGAACCGAGCCGAGACTTGCCGGATGTGGCTATCCCCTTTTTATCCCCGCGATATCCACTGTTTTGGCCTTGCCCTGAACGCAGGCTCGTTTCTGCCTTCATCCCCCGCTCCCATATGCGCGGTACAATATCGCTATGCAAAAAAGCCTCATTGTGCTGGTAGGTCTTGCCATTATTACTGTCGCGACAAGCGCAAGCGCAGCATCGAACAGTTACTCAAGCGTAACCACGAGCGTGTCGGGCGGCAGCAGCGCGGTTGCCGAGGTGAACACCATTATGACCGGTGGAGGTTCAAACTCGACCGTTATCGTGAATGGCCAAGTCATACAGAGCGATCAGATCCAGCCCCCGGTACCGCTCGTCGGTAAGCAGCTGCCACCTATCCCCCCTCTTGGTCGTGAAAGCAATCGGGAGCTCATAAACCGTATTCGTGCACGGGGATCGGGCGCAGGATCGGTGACGAATACATCCAGCGAGATCCGTGTCGTGAACAATGTTCAAAATATCAACGGCACAACGTCTGGCGAAGTACATATTTACCGCAAAGAGAACGGCAAGGTTGTCGAGGACCGTACGATGCCGATACCGCCGAATACTTCGGGCAAACCATTCATGTTCCGCTCGTCCACGACCGCACAAACCGGTGTTGGAAAATTGCTCGTCCGCGACATGATGGCAACAGACTCACGGGCAATGATCGTTCGCGAAATAGCAACGTCGGGTACACTGCCGTGGCTCATGCACGTGCCATTCTTCTCCATCAAAGGCATGGGTGTAGCTTCTACCGCAACGAACGGCGTCATGATGGATGTTGCTCGACGACCATTCGAGAATTTATTCGACCGAGTGTTCCGGATGTTTCAATAGTTTCGATTAGCCACAGCTGTTCGCTATCTCGCGCCCGCTCACACCTCTCTCGCGCTATCATGAGCGCAATGACTCAGGTAAACGAATCTGTCACATCCGTCTTTCCAAAGGGCATTCAATTGCGCACCAAGATCTTTTTGGCGCTGGCTCTCTGCAGCACTCTCCCGCTTACGCTCACACTGCTCTTCGATGCGGTTTTACTCAAAGACGCTGAATCACGCGCGCTTTTTATAGAGTTTATGTCGAGCAATGTGCCCGTCTACGGATACGAACTGCACTTCTATCTGATATTCGTGATCCTGATATTCGGTGTGAGCCTCGCGGCGGCGGCGGCATATATGGACTGGGCGTTCGTGCACCCTATTCACAAGATCACCAAGTGGATCGAAGAAACACGATCAACGGCGTTCGAAAAGGTGCCGGTCATGCCTGAACCTCATTCGCAGGATATCGCAGATCTTGAGCGAGCCGTGGCGGCGTCGCTCACGTATTCGGCATCGACTCGTTCGCAAAACGCTTCGCTTGCCGGCAAGAAAGACGAGCTCGTCGTGATAGCGGCGCACCAGCTCCGTACACCGCTCACAGGACTTAAATGGGCGGTGAGTACCCTTTCCGATCCGGCGCTTTCCGAAGCAGACAGGAAGACCCGCGTGACCGAGATCCAGGATACGATCGTGCGCATAGGACTTATTGTGGATAACATCGTAGCGAGCGCAGATATCGAGGAAGGAAAGTTCGGCTACACATTCTCGGATGTCGACGTGATCGATGTTATTAAAAAACAGCTCGGCAACCTGGCCCTTCCGATCAAGGAGCGCGCTCTCACTATAGTGACCACGTTCCCCAAGGGGGAATGCGTGTCATTTATGGATGCGTATCGTATGTCGACCGCTATGTACAACCTTTTGGAGAATGCAGTCGAATACACCCCGCAAAAAGGCAAGATCCAGATAACCCTCGTGGATTCCGGGACCGGCTACGAACTCACGATCGAAGATTCGGGTATCGGTATTTCCGACAACGACAAGCGAAACCTGTTTACCAAGTTCTTCCGCGGGGACAGCGCAAAGCATATGCGCCCGAACGGTTCCGGACTCGGCCTGTACCTCGCCAAGCACGTAGCAGAATCACACGGCGGCAAGATCTGGCTCGAATCATTTGAGGGCAAGGGTACCAAGGTCACGCTTCCGCTGCCCTATTCGCAGGCAAAACAACCGCCGGCTGCCGGTCTTACAAAGACCGCGTAATAGAGCTCCCTGCCTCGGCGACTACTGCGTTACCGAACATGGAGACATTGGCGTACCAGAAAAGCACTGCCATCCCCGCTAGCATGAACCCTGCGGTCGCTGCTCGTTTGCGGTGGTGCCATTTGATCTCGAGACCGGTATCAACTGCGAGCGCGAGCAATACCAATAACGCAAGCAGATAGTAAGAATACTTAAGCGTGGTCGAGGGTGATGTCATTAGTATTTCCCAATCATTTGCCTCGCGTACGATCGCGCCCACCGGCTGCGAGGGAGCGTTCGGTATAGATGCCGACTGCGGCTGCGTTTCCACCGCGATCGGGTGCACGGCCGGTTTCTCATTCGGCTTCTTTTGCGGAGCGGGCTTATATTCGGTATCTGCCGGAACAATGGCAGGAGTGTCTGTGTTCTCCCCGAGAACTGTTGTGGGATTCTCTGCTGTGGCGGTTTCAACGGGGTTCTTTGGCACTGTTGCAAACGCAGGCTTCTCTGGCGCAGGCGAAGATGCCACAGCTGCGCGCGGTGTACCGAACATCGTGACAACAAATACGGTCGGATGGCCCTGATAGACTCCGCTTGCGGTCGCAATACCCACTTCGGTGTACTTCCCGTTGAGGATGTTGTCGCGGTGTGACGGAGAATTCATCCATGCACGCTCCACATCTGCCGAATCAGAAAAGTCGACGGCTAGGTTCTCGCCAGCAGTCTGGAAGTCGTAGCCGCTTTGTTTGAACCAGTACCACGAATCGGTGCCATCGGGTGCCGTGTGAGCGAAATACGATTTTGCAGCCATGTCGTTGGCCTTGGCTTGCGCAGCAGCTGTGAGTTTGGGATTTACGGCGAGACTGCCCAGATTGTAGGCGGCGCGATCAGTATTTGTGAGGTCGACGAGGACAGAATCAATGACCGACGCGAACTGATTGGTCGACATAAAGAAGCTCTGCAGCGACGAGATAAGGAACACACTCCCTATGACGAATGCGAATCCACCCGCCATTGCGCCCTCAAGCAGTCGCGACTGGCGCTTGCTCATAACGGGGCGATTTGCCACCCGCTTTTTGGGGTTGATCTTGAGAGCCTTCTTAGACATAGGTCCATTCTAGCAATAGAAAAGCCCGCATTTGCGGGCTTTTGTGGACACGTAGGCTCTCTATCCTTGGTACGGAACGAGCTTTGGCATAGGGATGTCTAATGATGCACAACTCATGAGATTGATCCAACGCTGCGTTGTGAGATACACAAAGCCGGTCGGTGCTGTAATGCCCCACGGAGATAGTATTTGTTCGGCATATTTTGTCTGAAATTGTTTTACTGCCGCATCTGTACCTGGGCCGAATTCCCCAGTAAGCGGCAAGTTCGCTTCGATCTTGTCATTCAGGAACTGCTGCAGCTTCTTCACCTGGTCAAGATCATTTTCCATCTTTTCCTTCCGAAAGAATCCAGAAAGCATGGGGGTACATCCGACGGGTAGTTCCGGGAGTGTCGTCGATGCGGTCGAAGTGGCTACGGTCGTCGTGGATGCGCCAAGCACTGAGCCGCTAAAATTCGAGATCATGCCGAACGAGGGCCCCATCGTGCTGATCGGCCCGTTGGCCGGCTTCTTTTCCTCTGCTGCAGGCTCTGGCGTTCCGGATTGAGTGTAGGTGATCACACAATGATAGCTCCCGCCTGTTGCGAGCGTTACTGTACCATCTGCAGCACAGTCACCTGCGATGACGACAGCGTACCCGGCGAGTGGTATTGCGCTCACAGTGTGCGCACCAACAGTCGCTGTAGTTGTTGCACCTGTCGTCGTTGCGCCATCAAGCAGTGCACTATCGGACGTCGTAGCTACGACGCCAGTATTGCTGACGACGATGAACGAAATACCGATTTCCGGAATAAATGATGAGCAATCGGAATCAGCGAGGTCGGTATCGGCATCTGCATCGTTATTCGTTCCGTTACTGCAGAGTTCCAAAGTATTTTCCACTTCTATCACGTTGATAGTAACAACGCCATCTACGGTGCTTGATGCGATTCCATCGTGCGTTTGCCACGTAAAACTATCGCCTGAGACAGAGTCGGCATCGGGAGTATACGTGAATTCACCTGTCGCTGGATTCACGCTTACTACGCCTTTGGTTGGTTGCGTTGTGATCCCGTATGTCAGGATCGCCCCGCCGTCTACATCGGTCGCGCTCAACACGCTCGAGCTCGCAACGTTCTTGATCACTTCAAGAGTTTGATCATGTGCCACGGGCTCATCGTTTGTGCTCGCAAATGTCATTGTTACGGTCGCAGGAAAACTCGTAAACGTTTCGTCGTCTGTCACTGTGTACGTAAATGTTACATCACCACTGAAATCAGTGTCTGTCGGTGTAAACGAAACACTACCGTCATTTCCGAGCGAGAACACACCGGGAATGCTCGGAGGAGCGACAAGTGTGACCGCCGTAAGTGGGGCAAAGCCGCCCCCGTCACCATCATCATCGTTTGCAAGAACGCCAGGGAGTGGCACCAGCAATGGCACTCCTTCCGTCCCGCCAAATGCGTCGGGGGCTGCGATAGGCACATCAACAGCACTGACGAACGTTGGTGTAAATGAAAAAACGGATCCGATAATAAGAGCGGCAAGTAATGTCGCTACAGATCTAGAGAGAACAGACATGACGAGTAAGCGTACTGCCCCCTGCCACAATCCGCAATATGTATTTCTGGTGACAACCTGTTGATAGGATGTGTATAACAAAGTACCCAGAACCGAGGCCTAATTAAAATATATCGGCGCGAAGTAGTGGCTCAGGATGCTTCCCTGACGGATCAGTATGACCCGATCCGGTTGGCGCGGCAGAACTAATGAGCGCAGTCCGAACATCAGTCCATGAAACATTCGGATGCGTCGCGAGGAAAAGTGCCGCCGCTCCGGCAACATGTGGCGAGGCCATACTTGTACCACTCATCGTAGTGTATCCGCCGCCGAGCTTTGTAGAATAAATATTGACGCCGGGCGCACCGATATCAACCGGGCTTCCGAAATTGCTGAAGCTTGCAAATGTGTCGTCTGCTCCGTAGGTTGTGCCCGCGCCAGTGCCGCCACCGACACCATCTGTATCAGTAAGTGCAGAGACCGTTATGACCGCGTCGTTATATGCTGCCGGCACAAAGAAGTTTGAGTCCTTGCCGTCATTGCCCGCCGCTACGATCAATGTAACTCCGGCATCACGAACTCGGCACACTGCTTTATGGAGCGCATCATTGTTGTTCAGTCCACAGTTGTTATCACTCACCCCGCCGCCGCCCAAGCTAAGGTTCGCCACGGTGATCACGCCGCCATATGCAGGACCGTTCGCAGCAACAACATCAAGACCACAAATAACAGATGACCATGAGCCGCTTCCATACTTGTCGAGCACGCGAATCGCGGCAATACGCACCTTCGGTGCAACGCCCACCACTCCTATCGTATTGTCTATTGCAGCAATCGTTCCCGCTACATG
>JAGOTU010000059.1:0-3893 GCA_018061585.1 Minisyncoccota bacterium
CAGTAATTTCATGCGTCAGTACATCCTGCTTCTGATACTACTGCTTGGTGTCGGCATTGTTTTCATGGTCCGGTATGCGCAAACAGCGACCGGACGGGAACTGATGTCTAAGGCGCGACTGGAGATACCCGTTATCGGGGGGATTTATCAAAAGATCTACCTCTCCCGACTATCTGACAACCTCGCAACGATGTTGCGCTCAGGCATACAGATCTTGCGCGGACTCGAGATCACCGCGAACGTCGTTGAGGACGCCACCTACGAACGCATTCTTGGCCTTACTGCAGCGGATGTAAAAGCCGGCCTTCCGGTCTCCGAAGCGCTGCGCAAGCATCCCGAGATCCCCGGCATCGTGGTTGCCATGATCAAGATCGGAGAGGAGACGGGGAACATGGGCGAAATTCTCGAAACCATGGCCAGATTCTACCGACGCGAGGTTAATAATGCAGTGGATACCATGGTGGACCTCATCGAGCCCTTGATGATCGTGGTGCTCGCCGTGGGTGTTGCCGGACTTCTCGCTGCAATTCTCGTACCTATCTATAACCTTGCATCATCCTTCTAGTTCGCACACCTCGACACTAGGGGAGTCCTCAATAGATGAGGGGAAATGGAGAGTGGTGTCGCAATCGTTTTATGACACGAATATGCCCTGTTATCCACATCGTGGATACCGCGTGAAGCAAAGCGGTATACAATGAGCGGACACGAGAACCGTGTCCAAGTAGGATTATTATTTAATATTTAATGCATGAAAAAAGATTATTCACGAGGGTTTACCCTCATTGAACTCCTCGTCGTGATCGCGATCATCGGCATTCTCTCTGCCGTGGTCCTCACGTCGCTCGGAACGGCTCGCTCCAAGGCGCGTGTCGCGTCCGTTCAGCAGACGATGCACAGCCTTCAGGCAGCAGCGGCGATCTGTGCCAATGACGGCCTCACGGTGAACATGCCGACTCTCACGAACAACGGCGGTGGTGGTGTGCTCTGCACCGGCAGCACAGCGACATACCAGGCGCTCCCGACAGGCTGGTTGTACTGTTCGGCAACGGTGTGCACCGGCATGGCATCGCCAACGGCTACATCGCAGCAGTCAGACGGCCAGTGGTTCCGCATCACTGCATCGAGTCCGTCGACCGGAGACAACAAGACTGTCTTCTGCAACGACAGCTCCTGCTACACGAACTAATATCTCCCATGTTCGGGGAAAAGCCTGTGGCATTCCACAGGCTTTTTCTTTTTACAGATTGACCAATCTATTTGACTGTATACTGATGCGATGCGTACCTCTCGCGGGTTCACTCTTATAGAATTATTGGTAGTCATAGCGATTATCGGTATTCTCTCGTCTGTCATCATGGTGGGACTCGGCGACGCGCGAACCAAATCTAAATACGCCGCAGCGGCAGCAACCAGTAGATCTGTTCAAAAGGGCGCCGGCATCTGCTTAAGCGAAGGGCTCCGCGTGTGTCTTCCGGGCGAGACGGTATCCGGTGTCTGTGCTGCGGCATCTACGCTCGACACGATAACCGGAGGTGGGGGAGTATTATGTGCAGGGTATCCGGCAAAGTATGAAAGGCTTCCGCAGGGATGGGTCTGGTGCGACAGTATCTCATCGGGAAACTGCGGATCGAACACCTCTGTTCAGACAACTTCGCAAAGCTTTTTCCTCCGTCTGATGCGAACAGCGGACAATACGGTGATCACCTGCGTCGAGACGAAGTGCACGTGTACCTCGGGTAACTGCCCGGTCATCTAGAATGTTGCATTATTTATAAATACACACCTATGCTTATCAATCGGTTCATCAAACGTCGAACTTCGTCCGGGTTTACGCTCATCGAACTGCTGGTCGTGATCGCGATAATCGGCATCCTTTCGTCAACGGTGCTTTCGTCGCTCTCGAATGCGCGACGAAAAGCCCGTGTTGCTGCGGTGCAGGAAACAATGCACGGCATTCAGACTGCGGGGAACCAGTGTCTGAACGAAGCTGCAACGATCAACTTGCCTACGGAAACCATAGACGGAGGCGTTGGTCTCTTGTGTGCGGATCAGGCAGGGACGTACGGCACGCTTCCTGTCGGATGGATCTTTTGCGACGGAACCGGTCCCGGGACCCAAGGCCCGACCGATTGTGGCAACGATGTATCTTCAGCAACAGGGATCGCGTTCATTGTCTCTGCTGAAAGTGATGTGGACTCTACACGGGTGACCTGCACCGAATCGACATGTACGACCGTTACTGATAATGATTAAGTATGAAACAAAAAATCTTTAAGGCCACGGGTTTTACATTGATAGAGCTCCTCGTTGTGATGGCTATCATCGGTATTCTCTCTGCTGTCGTACTCACGTCGCTCAACGGAGCGAGACAAAAAGGCCGTGATGCACGCCGTATTTCAGATGTGAAGCAAATACAGCTCTCGCTGGAGCTGTACTATGACTCCACTGGTGCGTACCCGCTCACGATCGGCACACAGTCTTCGAGTGTGCTCGTGACAAATGGGTATATCGCAAGTCTCCCTGTTGATCCGTCGAACAATGCAGTGTATTCATATACACCGTACGCCGCATCCACAAATCTCACTATCTGCAGTGCATATCACATCGGAGCCGATCTTGAATCCGGTGCAACACATACTGTGTTGCAGACCGACGCGGACTCGTACGTAGGCGGTGCAGCCAGCAGTGGAGAGACGAACCCGTCAAACATTTCTGTGTGCACCGGTGGCGCTGCAGACTTCCACGGAACTGATCTCGGCAAGTGCAATGCGAGTAACGTGGGCACTGCGTGCTACGACGTTCGTTCGTAAGCATGTTCACGCCACTTCTATTGCCGCTGGCATACGGACTCCTCGGTCTCATTATCGGGAGTTTTTTGAACGTGCTGATACTCCGGCGGAGTATTCTTTCGGTCGGCGGGCGCAGTGCCTGCATGTCGTGCGAGCAGGAACTATCCTGGTATGAGCTCATCCCCGTGTTCTCGTGGATCGCTTTGCGTGGCCGGTGCCGCAGCTGCGGGAGCTCGATATCCATCCAGTATCCGCTCGTTGAAGCAACGACCGCCGCGCTCTTTGTAGTGATTGGGATGTCAGGATACGCGCTTGACCCGGTTGCAGCGCTGCTTGCGCTCGCGATCGCATCGCTCCTTGTTGCGATCGCTGCATATGACATCCGGCATACGATCATTCCCGATTCGTGGGGCTACACCTTTGCAGTTCTTGCGCTCATGCTTTCGGTGTACTGGGGAATACCACAGGGGACATCGTGGGTGTGGTATCTCGCGTCAGGCCCGATCGCAGCGCTTCCGATCTCGATCTTGTGGTTCGTTTCGCGCGGAAGATGGATCGGGCTCGGGGATGCAAAACTCAGTCTCGGTCTTGGCTGGCTCCTTGGCCCGGTGTACGGCATCAGCGCGGTCTTCTTCGGGTTCGTGATCGGCGCGATCATCAGCGTGTTCGTCCTGATGCCGCTCCCGCACATCGCTCGCGCACTTTCAAAGCGGGGGATAGCCCGCTTTCATGCGACGGGTAGCGGGCTTACAATGAAGAGCGAAGTTCCGTTCGGACCGTTTTTGATAGCGAGTTGTTTCATCGTATGGTTCTCCCTTCTTTTCAATCTACCGCTCCCGTTTTGAAAAACGCACATACAAGGCGAGGTGGTGTTTCCCGAGCCGGGTTCACCCTGATCGAAATGCTGGTCGTGATCGGGATCATTGTGGTCATTAGTGGCGTGATCCTCGCCAATAACTCACGCTTCGGCGGTGTCGTGCAGCTGCAGAATTTAGCGTATGACATCGCCCTCTCGGTCCGCCAGGCACAGGTGTACGGCATTTCCGTTCAGCGATTCAATTCGAGCGATACATTTGCCTCGGCATACGGCATGCATTTTGC
>JAGOTU010000059.1:3993-5694 GCA_018061585.1 Minisyncoccota bacterium
TGCATCGGAAATACCAATGAACAGGCGCGTATAACCGTGCGCTCTCCGCGAGGTGACCTGAAAGATATCGTTATCTACGCGAGCGGCCAGATCTCTGTTCAATAACTATGCGACGACATTCTCAGGCAGGATTCACACTGATCGAAATGATCGTTTCTGTCGGCTTGTTCGGCATCGTGATGATGGTGTCAGTGACCGCGCTCGTTGCCCTGGTGGATGCCAACCGCAAGGCACAGGCGCTGCAGTCGGTCATCAACAACCTCAATATCGCGATCGACGGCATGTCGCGCTCGATCCGTGAAGGAAGTAACTATCGAGCGGACGGGAATTGTAGTGGCAATACCGGCGGCGTGAACGACTGCACCGGCGGCGGTACGATCATCTATTTCGAGCATTTCGGCGGGGATCCGTTGGATACAGCAGATGATTGGATCTATGAATTCCGCGACGGCCGAATATTTAAATCCACGACCGGTTCAACTGCAGACGAAGTCGCAATTACGGCGGCCGAGGTCACGATCGAATCAGTAAAATTCTACGTCTTCGGATCAACGCGCGGGGACTCCGTGCAGCCAAAGGTGATGGTGGTCATTAAGGGCTCTGCGGGAACCACAAAGGCGAATGTAAAAACGACATTCCACGTGCAATCAACTGCGGTGCAGCGTGTCATTGATATATGATCTCGTACATTATCACTGCGCATAAACGGGGCTTTACGCTCATTGAAACGCTCGTTGCGGTGTCGCTTATGGTGATCGCGATCGTTGCGCCGATGTCGCTCGTCGCACAAAGTCTTGCTACCGCGTATTACGCCCGCGACCAAGTAGCAGCATATTCACTCGCACAAGAAGCGATCGAAGCGGTCCGCGCGGTACGAGACGGAAATATTCTCTCGAATGCGACGGCGGGAACAAGCAAGGATCTTCTTGATACGATCCCGATCGGCCAAAATTTCACCGTCGATGCGCGTGTTACTACAGGAGGCCTCCAGCCGTGCGGCGGCACCTGCGATCTCCTCAAGGTGGATCCGCTCGGTGAATTGTACGGACATGACGCCACGTGGACGACGTTCACTAAATTCCGCCGTACTGTATATGCTCAGTACGCAGGACCCGCGTCTATTAATTTGGATCCGATCTCGGGTAAGGGAAAGGACGAGATCCGCGTGACCGTAACAGTGACCTGGGAAACCGCATCCGGCAGAACGCGTATGTTCAAGATGTATTCCAATATGTATCGCTGGATCGAGGACGGCGCGGCAAACTGATATGAAATTTTTTAACCCACACATAAAACGGTCACGCGCTTCGCAGTCGGGCTTCACGCTTCTGCTCGCGGCACTTATTGCATCGATCGTACTCTCGCTCGGAACATCCATCTTTACGATCGCAAGAAAACAGGTGACGCTCTCGTCGCTTGGGCGCGACTCACAGTTCGCGTTCTATGCAGCGGACACCATCGTCGAATGCGCCCTCTATTACGATGTGCGCAATACGCTTACGACAGGGTTTGTCGGCTTCGCGACCTCTTCGACATCTCTGCTCATGAATGCCATCACATGCGATGGCGTAACCGTTGTTCCTACACTGGAAAGCTCTGATGCAGATAGTGCAGTAACATCTGTGCGGATATACAGCCTGAACGGAGGACCGGGCGCGTCGCAGCAAGACGGGCTGTTCTCGCGCGATGAAGCCGACGCCC
>JAGOTU010000006.1 GCA_018061585.1 Minisyncoccota bacterium
CCTCAATGGTGATGTAGTCGTCCTTCGACACATCTGAACGCTGCAGAAGCACATCAGGCGCTCCCAATATCACAAGGCGTTTCGTCTTGGAATCACTCATCACAGAGAATTTCTGCGTCGAGTTGAACGGCAGTATCGTGGTCCGTCGCGTCTTCGTAAGCGCGACCGCATCGATCCCGGCTGCGCTAGCGGCGAGCGCAATATTGGTTTCGAGCGGCCGTCCGATAAAGCGCCACGCAGAGCTCTCTTCCGTCGGATTCTCAAGCACCGCCTCTGTTGCTAGCAATGCGTCACTCAGAACCTGCCTCTCCTCGTGACCGAGTTCCGTTACATGACCAATTGCAGGTGATTCCCCCTTCAATACCTGTGACTTGGTGAGGATCCCGATGACCTGCATCTTTGCCTGGGTCAGCGTCCCGGTTTTATCGGTCATCACGATCGTTGTGGAGCCCAGAGTTTCTGCAGCCGAAAGCGAGCGCATGATGCCTCTCTTTTTTGCTATGCGCTCAACGCCGACCGCGAGAATGACCGTAAGCGCGATCGGGAGCGCCTCCGGCACGGCCCCGATGGACGTTGCTACCGCGAGGAGCAGCATTTCAAGGATCGGTTCACCTCGGGAAATACCGAGAAAAAAGAGCCCCGAGACGATCACGAACACGCCGCCGAATATTACCCATGCGAGATTCGAGATCGAGCTTTGTAACGGCGTTGCCTCGTCGTCTGCAGAGCCGACAAGCTGTGCGATCCGACCGATCTCCGTCCGATCCCCCGTACCGACCACTACACCGGTGGCAGATCCTTCCACCACAAGAGAGCCTGCGAACGCCATATTGAGACGTTCCGTGACCTGCGCACCTTCAGAGACCATGTCTACGTGTTTTGGCACCGGTAATGATTCGCCAGTGAGGAATGATTCATCAACGGAGAACTCATGCTCGTCGATGATGCGGACATCCGCAGGCACCCGTGCTCCGAGCGAGAGCCGCACAATGTCTCCGGGTACGAGAAATGATGACTCGATCTCATGCTCATGCCCGTCACGTATCACTCGTGCGCGCTCCTTCATATACACCTCGAGTCGTTCGAGTGTGTTCTCTGCGCGGTACTCCTGAAAGAATCCCAGTCCCGCGTTCACGATGATCGCAAGTGCTATAACGAATGTCTCGAGCAATTCGTTAAGTACCACCGTGAGCACTGCCGCCCCGATCAGGATAAAAATAAGCGGGCTTGCAAATTGCCGCAGCAAAATGACGACCGCGTTGACCTTCTTGCGCGTACGGATCTCGTTGGTTCCGAATGTGCTGAGTCGCAACAGTGCCTCCTCCTCACTCAGGCCACGATCGCTCGACTTCAACAGCGCGAGTACTTCACTCTGTGTGTGCGCCCACGGAAAAGTATCCGGAAGATCTGTTTCCTCGTGTGTCGGGCGATGGAACATAAATATAAAATACCGCGAGAACCGCTCTCGTAGTATATCGCGACGCGTCGCCGTGTCGCACGCATGCGAAATAACAACTGCGAAGCTCTGTTGTTATTATCAACAATTCATGAAAATTTGGCGAAGCAGATGAAGTCGACTAGCATGGATTTCATGCAGAGATCAGAAAAGTCTTTTCTCGTTTCATTACTGGTTTCGTTCGTCTTCGCATTCTCGGTCGCAGCGTATTTGTCATCGCCGTTCACTGTTCGCATTGAAACAGTAACGGCCGCGGCCGACACGACTCACGGCTCGATCGAGACGGTTGTAGAAGCGTCTACTCCTGGCATTCCCTTTTTGAACATCAACATCATTTCGATCATAGAGATCCCGAGTGAACTCACATTTGCGACAACCTCTCCCGTCATTGCACGGGAGGAATCAGAGCGCGAAGCGGTACAGGTAGCGAAGGTACCTGTAAAAAAGCCTCTGCCGCGCGTGACCGCCTATCCGGTGCGTCTCATAATTCCTTCGATCGGATTGAGTGCGCCGGTCACGTCTGTGGGACTGAATGAGAAGGGCGAAATGGATGTGCCCGAAGGTAATACGCCTGACGTCGGCTGGTATAAACACGGTACGATCCCCGGAAATATCGGGAGCGCTGTGATAGATGCGCACGTATTCGCAGCATTCGAAAATTTGCGCGATCTGAAGGTCGGAAGCGAGGTGTATGTTGAGAATTCAGCAGGTGAACGCCTGACCTTTGTCGTTGATGACAGCCGTGTCTACCAGCTTGGTGAACTCACGTCCGGGATGCTGTTCGGTAAAAAGGATACCCGCCGCCTAAACCTTATAACGTGCGCCGGCGAGCAAACTCCTGATGGCAGCACCTATACACACCGACTTGTCGTGTACACGAAACTGGTCGCCTAAATACCTACCACGCAACAGCGTCGTCTTCGTCCTCAAGCGCTTGCTTTGCCAAGGCTTCTGCCTGTGCCAATTCTGCCGCCTCTTTCTCCTCGATGTGGCGTTTTTGAGCCTGGAGATCGTTGAGGATACCCTTTACGAATTCGAGTGATTCGGGATCAATGAGCGAAAGCGGTATCGCCGTGATCTTCTTCTTTTTTAGGGCGGCAAGTTTTGTTTTAAGCTCCGCTTCGGTCACTGCGTCGGATTTAGAGAGAAACACATATTCTTTCTTCTCTGCGAGCTCTTCGCTGTACGCTGCAAGCTCGGCACGCACGGTTTTGTAGTCGGCGACCGGGTCTTCACTCTCGGCGGACACAAAATGAAAGAGCACTTGCGTACGTGCGATGTGGCGTAGGAATTTAATACCCAGACCCTTACCGTCGCTTGCGCCTTCGATAAGTCCGGGAATGTCTGCAAGCACAAGTCCGTAATATGCACCCAGATGTGGCTCGAGTGTTGTGAACTGATAGTTCGCGACCTTGGACTTGGCGTTGGTCAGTTCATTTAATAGAGACGACTTGCCCACGTTCGGGAGTCCTATCAGGCCGACATCCGCAATGAGGCGAAGCTCGAGCTGGTAGTCGACGATGTCGCCAAGTGTACCCTCTTCAGCTTCCTTTGGAGTCGTATTCGTGGATGAACGGAACTTGTAATTGCCGCGGCCCCCTTTCCCTCCGCCGGCGGCGAGTACACGCTGCCCGACCTTGGTGATGTGCTTCTCAAAGCCACTTTCCATGTTCCGGATGATGGTACCGACCGGCACCTTTAGGATCAGATCCTCACCCGCAGGGCCGTCGATTGATTGTCCGCGACCGTGTCCTCCCGGCTTCGCTTTTACTTCATTTTTTGAAGCATAGAACTGAAGCGCATCGATGTTGGATACGCCTTCAAAGTAGATATTGCCGCCGCGACCGCCGTCTCCGCCGACAGGGCCAAGGTTCAAGCGTGTCTTATTGAATGCCACAGCGCCATTGCCGCCGTTACCGGCTTCGAGCCGAATTGTTACGTCATCTATCAACATAAAATCAGATAAGGGGCCTACTGTAACATAGCGATGATCTTTTCGTGCCAAACGCGGTATCCGGCGGATGACGGATGGAACCCGTCGTCGGCGAAGTATCGTACCGGATCACGGATGAACGGGTCGTTCTCCGGCGATTCATACAAGTTCACGTAGATACCACCTTCGACTTCAACGACCGACTTGAAAGCATTGTGATACTCGAGCGTGATCTTTGTATAGAGCGGGTTGATGAGACGCGGAAATAATTGTGTGCCGCCAACGTTACCCGCGGAGTAAACGATGAGATGATCGCGCTTCGGCAGCCGAGCAAGCGCATCGCGAAGTTCGGCGGCAGCAGCCTCCGCAGATTGAAGCCGGACTATATCATTGGCGCCTATTCCGAGCAGAATGTAGGTGTATGCACGCTCGGTCGCCGTTTCCGTCTGGCTGACAACGTTGCGAACGCGTGCGCCGGAAACTGCCCTATTCTCTACATTTGTCGCATGTATCGTGTCGGCAAAGAGTGCAGCGAGTGATTCTTCTTTGACCCGAGCACCCACACCGACAGCAGTGCTGTCGCCGAGTACCAGGAGCGATACGGTAGGCGGCCCTTTCAAGGTGAACGGGATTGTATTGCGAGTAAGCTCAGTCGATACGCGCACTTTGCGGGTGAACGAGAATGCTGTGTAGCTAGTAGCAACAATAAGTACCAGTACGATCACAACGATGACCTTCATGTCTTCAGAGTATAGCAACAAAGCAGCCTCCGAAGAGGCTGCTTTGTTCTCTGAAAGAGCGGCGGTTCTGTCCGTTATTTCCAGAAGTGTCGGAGCCAATTCAAGCCGTCCGTGAGGATCACGATCAGCGATGCGTTGACCGTAGTAGAACCTGCGGTCGTTGTACCGAAGACGAGTACGTGCGAGCCGAGCGTAAGTGCGCTTGAGCTTGCAGCCGTACCGTTCACCTTGTACTTGGTCGCGGAGTTCGTCACGAATGTTGATGTTCCGGTAGAACCGAAGTTACCGAGTGTCATGATGGAGCCGTTTACTCCGGTCACAATACCCGCATTGAAGCTGCGCGATACCTTGCCGGTCTCATCCGACTTGTCCTTGATTTTGGTCGCGACGACCGTTCCGCCTGTGATCGTGCCGGTGATCTGAACCTTGTCACCCGCCTTGATCGTGCTGAATGGGATCGCAACGTTCTGATGCCCGAAGATCGATGCGCTTGAACCGTTCACTGTGTACACGGCGTCACGTGCGCCCTGAACAGAAAGAGTCGTTCCTGAGATAGCAGTGACTGATCCCTGTATCACGAACTGCTTGGAGCTCGTTGCGAGAGTTGTGGTCGCGTGCTTCTTTTCAGTTCGAGAATCCTTGCGGTCTTCGCGTCGGTCCTCGCGACGATCCGATCGGTCTTCCTTGCGGTCGTCATGCAAGAGCTTTGCGAATACACCGAGATGTAAGCCGTTGTCGCGGCCACTTTGGCCTGAATCGGCAAATACCGGCGCTGCGGCGAGTAGTGACACAGCAATGACGCCTGTCGCTACGACCTTAGAGGTAATTGAGTACATAGTGAGATTTCTATCTTGCTTGTAAGCGTCCGGCATTGCTACCGCACCCTTATTAGACGGCTCACCACTGCGGCGGTTACCGTTTATTACTTGACGAACTCATCATGCTATTGTGCACTTCGTGGTCCTGGGGTCGGGCCCCCTGTCTGCGGAGGCAGGCCTGCAGGGCGTATCTGCACGATCTGTGCCGTCATGCTGCCGTCTGCATTCGCCTCCCCGGTTACCATCACATTCGTACCGACGGTCACATCCCCAGGGGCGCCCGCCGCGGACTTGGTGATCTGAGAGCTTTCTGCCAGAAGAATGATCTTCGTGCTTCCGCTTTGATCCTTGATCGTTATTGATCTTTCATCGCGCGCGATCACCTCGCCACCTATGAGTGCGCCACCTGCACGAGCGGCCTGTCCCCGAAATTGACCTCCCGGACCTTGTGTCGTTGTGAACTGCCGCGCGCCACCGGAAGCCACGCGCTTCGTCGCAAAAAAATATCCCGCAGCGCCGAACACAACGGCTCCGATGATTACTCCAGTGACAAGACTTTTTGTATCCATATACATTCCTTATTGCTAATTACTCGTATCGCAGTGCTTCGATCGGATTGAGCCCTGCGGCACGACGCGCCGGATAGTACCCGAACACGATCCCGATGACCGCGGAGACTCCGAATGCGAGCAGTACCGACGAGAGCGAGACACTCGTACTCACAATTCCCGTAAGGTTTACGAGAAGCGATATCCCCCATCCGAGCGCAATACCGATGACCCCACCAACTACAGTAAGCGCGATCGCTTCCGCCAAGAACTGCGTACTGATGTCGCTGTTACGAGCACCGATCGCTTTGCGTAAACCGATTTCGCGTGTTCGCTCGGTCACGGTCGTGAGCATCATATTCATAATGCCGATGCCGCCGACAAGCAGCGATATACCGCCGATCGCCGCAAGCAGATACGTGAGCGTCGTAGTGATACTCGATGCGGACGAGAGAATATCGTTCTGGTTCATGATACTGAAATCCGCGCTCGCCTCATCGTTGATCTTGTGCCGGTCGAGCAGGAGCGCCGTAATATCGGATTGAACCTGGGTCATACTCTCGGCGGTCGCAGCTTGCACAGCGATCGTTGTCAAATATTTGTCGCCCGAAAAATATCGCTGCGCGCTCCGCACCGGAATATAGATGACGTCGTCCTGATTCGTGAACCCACTACCCCCTTTTGCGACCGTAACTCCGATCACCTTGAATTCCACCCCTTTGATACGGATCGTTTGTCCGACCGCGTCAGAATCGACACCGAACAGGTCGTCGCGCGTCGTAGGACCGAGCACGGCAACTTTCGATGCTGACGTATTTTGCGAATCCGTAAGAAACGAGCCGTCCGCCATCTCCACACTGCGGATCGTTGCGTAAGCGCTCGTTACACCATTTACAGCCGTGTTGGAATTCGTGCCCTTGGCAGTGATCTGATACCGCCCGGATACTTCGGGATCCACTGCTTGCACGTCCGCAACTTTTGAAATTGCATCCGCATCCTCTTGCGTGAGCGTCTTGGCATTACCTCGTCCGGTTGAAGCGCCGAACCCCTGCGAACGTTGAGCGCCGGGCGTGATTTGAATCAGGTTTGAACCAAGCGATTGAATACTCGAAGAAATACTATTTGATGCGCCGGTGCCGATCGAAACCATAGCGATCACCGAAGAGATGCCGATCACAATGCCCAAAATGGTGAGGCCTGAGCGTACCCTGTTTGCAGAGAGCGCATTGTATGTTTCGTGAATAAGGTCGTTTGATCTCATACGGCATGAGTGTGTGCGTGAATATTTCGTCGCACATGTGTTTTAGCGTCGGATACGATGATGCCGTCGCGAACGGTAATGATGCGGTCGGCATGCTCGGCAACATCTGGTTCATGAGTAATGAGAACAATGGTACGACCCGATTCTCTATTCAATTTCTGAAATGTACCCAACACGATCTCCCCGGTCTTCGTATCAAGATTTCCGGTCGGCTCATCGGCAAAGATAATTTTCGGATCATTTACCAGTGCCCGGGCGATTGCAACTCGCTGGATCTGACCGCCGGAAAGTTCGTTCGACAAATGTGATGCAAATTCCGGCTGGAGGCCTGAGGCTTCAATCGCAGCCATAACCCGAACCTCTCGCTCAGCCGGGTCGATCTGCATATCGTAAATAAGGGGCAACATAACGTTCCGTGATACCGATGTGCGCTTTAAAAGATTGAACATCTGAAAAACGAAACCGATCTTTTCGCTTCGTATTTGCGCCAGCGCATCATCCGTCAGCTGAGATACATCCGATCCGTCAAGTAAGTATGAGCCGGCCGTAACAGTATCGAGGCATCCCAAAATATTCATGAGCGTGGACTTTCCGCTACCAGAGGGCCCCATGATCGCCACGAACTCACCGTCGTTTATGGTGAACGTTACACCCTTGAGCGCCTCGAACGCCGTGTCCCCTGAGCCGTATGTCTTTCGTATGTCGCGAGCTTCCAACATGATCAGAATCGCACTGCAGCGCCCGGTGGCCCGCCCGCACGTGTCGTGCCAGTCGTTGTTCGTGAGGTCGCGGTCGATGCCGCAGCGGCACCGGTAACTGTGCGCGTGACCACCTGTTGACCTTCGCTGAGACCGGAAACAATTTCTATATTTGTGTCGTCAGTTATGCCGGTAGTAACGGGAACGCGTTCCGGCTCAACACCAGATGCCGTTGCCTGCATACCATCAGCGATTTGGAGTGGTGGCGTGAACATAAGCACGTACGATTCGCCATTTTGTGTTTTGACAGCTGAAGACGGCACAGAGAGCACGTCCGTTTTAACATCTGTCTGAATAGATGCGTTCACCGTCATGCCCGGTTTAATACGAGGATCCTGAGAATCGAATGATATTTTGACAGAGTAACTTACAACACCTTGCGTGACCGTTCCTACTGTGTCGATCTCGTCGACTGTACCGGTCTGCGAAAGGTCCTCAACAGCATCGAACGTAAGTGTCGCTTTATCGCCGAGCGCGATCTTGGTCGCATCGACTTCGTTAAGGGAGAGCGTGGCGATCTGCCTGTCGGTTACGATCGTTGCTATCGCCCCACCGTTCGATACCCGCTGACCGCGTGTTGCAGCGACCGTCGCCACCGTTCCGCCGAACGGAGCGCGGATAGTGTAATCGGCAAGAGCGGCTTGCGCGTCTGCGACTGCATTCTCGCGCTGTTGCACTGTCAGTTCCGCACTTCGTATATCAAGTGTGTCTGCGCCGTCCTGCACATCAACGAGTGACTGCTGCTTTTCCGCGATCGATCGTGTCGCGCTCACAACACTCTGCTTGCCAGACGTGAGCGCAGACGAGTCTCCGGAGATCGCGGTCAGATGTGCCGTTACCTTTGTGTTCAGATCTCCGAGTGTAGCGATCGCATTGGTAGCCGGGACACCCACCTCCCGTTGCTGACCCTCCATAGTGGTCTTGTAGAGACGAATGAATGCATCCGCGCTCTTTACCGCATCGGCAAAATTTTCAAGCATAGTCTGTGTCTTCGCTAGCATTGTCTCGGTCTGCAGTGGAGAAACGCTTGTACCAAGTGTCTGATACTGCCCGTATGCGCTATCGTATGCAGCCTCGGTCTTGGTGAATTTCTGATACGCATCATTGCGGTACGCCTCTGCCTTATCAGTGAACTGCTGCATGGCGTTCTTGTAGAAGTCCATGTTCCATTGGGAACGGTTCGCATCGGTACCGGTGAGAATGTTCTCGAGCGACACGATCATATCCGGCACTTCCAGAAACGCGCTCACAACGTCGCCGTTAGCACTGAGATACACCTTCTCAAGATTGTCGTCCGCAGTTCGTTTGGAATCGTCAGCGGAGGCGAGCGCATTCTGCGCCTGTGTGAGCGTGAGTCCAGAGGCAGGTGCCTTTACTTTTTCGAGCGAGAGCAAGGCGGTCTCAAGATTCGTTTGCGCATCGCGAAGCGTACGGTATGCGTCTGCCGAATCAACGCGTGCGAGCACCGCGCCTGCGCCGACCTTCTGACCTGCTTTCACATTGACAGCAATGAGGTCGCCGGACACGTCGGCCGTGACCGACAGCTCGTTCGACGAGGATACCTGCCCTGACGCAGAAATGGACTCGACGATGGTCTTTTTGGATACCTGCCCCACTGAATAGAGCGTCTCTCCGTCGGTCGATGTGGCCGTGGCATATGTGTAGTACCCACCGCCGAGCACGAGGATCGCAGCGAACGCAGCCATGAATTTGTGGGCTTTGGCCCATGTATACACAGAGCCCAACTTCAGAGATAGCGCACGGAAGATATTCATATCGAGAGAGTATGACAGTTATGGACGAAAAAGAGAATAACGCGGTTCCCGTTGTACCTAATACACTCGAGCCCCGAGGTTTATTTCATCTCATGCTCCTCGTCCTCTATCTCAAGCACTTCCCGCAATCGGCCCTTGAACCCACGATCTCTCTCCTTTCGAACCCCGAAGGCTCGAATGATCCCGTCTTCTTCCGTATCTCCCGCGATGAATACCACGTCACCGACGGAGAGCCCTGTCGTGGTCGCTCGATGATCGTCGTTCGGCAATATGACCGTGAACGTAGTGGTCGCGCCGCCGCGAAAATCTGAAACGGTAAGTATGGGTCCGTTTATACCGATTATCGTACAGCGGCAGATGCCGTCATGGGGTGCACGGCGCGCTCCGTGATACAGGCCGCCGAGCGGTCCGGGGATGCCCTCGTGCTCAGCGCGATCCATAAGTCGGTCGTTGAGGTACGTACCACGATCGAGTGCAAATCCGGCCACAACAGTAAGAAAAAGAATTGCGCCAACGAGATACATCATCGGTATGCGATAGCCGAAACGGAACTTACGAACGAGCCAGTCAAACAATACGACAAGTCCGATATCGAGCATGAGTATCGGCCACGGAAAGAACATGAAGAAATTCGAGAGTCCGCGCGGCCCGAACTGCAGAAATGCATCGTGACTATTGATACGTATCGAAAATAGAATGAAATTAAAAATGAACACCGAGAGGAGGAGCACGCAGAGCGCAACAAATGCGACAGCAATGATTTGCATCGTGAAATAGAGCCGAGGCTTCATAATGATCCGATCGGTCTTAATTTTCGACAAGATAGAATCGCGGAGCGAGTCGTGCCGTCCGGTCTTTTTGTGTTGATTATGCTCGTTATTCATAGTGGGATTCTTTATATTGAGTCCGCAGCGCTTCTTTTGCTCGCTTGATTCGGATTCCTACGGTACCTTGCGGCACCTGGAGGATATCCGCGATGTCTTTGTATGCCATGTCTTCAAAATAATGCAGTACGAGAACTTCGCGATACTTCGACGAAATTCCGTCTAATCCTCGCTCTAGATATGTGCGCATGTCCTTCTGTTCCCGTTCGCTTTCGGCAGGATCCTCGTAGACCGTGTGCGGGATGATGGTATCAAAGTCGAATGGCAGGAGTGGCCGACGTTCATTTTTGCGAAGTTCGTTCACGAATGCATTGTGTGCGATTCGGTAGATCCAGGGCGAGAACCGCTGCGCCGTATTGAAGCTTTGAATATTCTGGTATGCGCTTATGAATACATCCTGGACGATGTCCTGCCGATCTTCGTCGCGCGCAAGGAACTTTCGTCCGTATCGTAAAAGCTTTGCTTCATACCGAGCGACCAGTTCGCCGTACGCATCCGTTTCACCCTTTTGCACGCGCAGCGCAATCGACTCATCGCTCTCAGGTGCAATTGCGGCCGATCCCATGTGAGCCATAGTACGTGTGAATGTGCGCGGGTTCCATGCCATAGACCCCCGAGGCGATTGCGACGGGGGGCTATGCGCCATGGATCGTGTTTGAGGAGTGCTCAATTACTGAGTCGTCGGTGCCGTGTGCATCGGCATATCAGCCATGATCGTCTTGGCTGTAACCGTTGTGCCCGATACGTCACCGTGGACTCCGATGGTGTCGCCGACCGCAATGTCACTGAGCGCGCCCGCCGCCATCTTGTGGATCGAAGCTGAGCCTGCGTTTACTGTGTAAATCGCGCCGTCGTGTCCGGTAACCGTGATAGTGGAACCGTTGACTGCCGTCACTTTCCCCATAACTCCCGGACCGCGTCCGTGACCACCCTTGCCACCCGGGCCGCCGCGACCGAACTCGCCTTCCGTTACATGTGTCGCCTTGAGCGTCGTTCCCGAGAGCGTACCCATTGCGCCGACTTTGTCGCCGATCGCGATCTCAGAGATCGTTACCGTGGTCGGAGCCGAGCCTTCGGCCGCCTTTTTGAAGGTCGCGGAGCTCGCGTCGATCGTATACGCGGTGTCTGTGCGATCATCGGTGATCGTAATAGTGGTCCCGCTGACCGCCGTAACCGTGCCGTGAACATGTGGTCCGCGATCACGCTTACCCATCATCTTCCCTTGTGCGGATGTTTCCGCACCGGACGATTGTGCGGATGCGAGTGTTGCATATCCCGCGAGCGCCCCGCCTGCGAGCAATGTCGCCACGATGGCCGGAATTGCGATTAGTGATTGTGTCTTTGTCATACTGTTTAATGTTCTAGCCTGCTAAAACCATGGTGAGGTGAATTGCTTCTCCTCGTAAGCTAATACACACGGCCGGGTCGAGTTATTTCATTGCCAAAATGCACCGCTACTGCGGTGCTTTCATCCCCCCTTCTTTGAGCTTGTTGGAGAATGTGCCATCGGGTCGAAACGACCTGCGCACTTATCAGATCTTTTATCAGTTCAACATACTCATATGCATCAATCATTAACGAGACAACTCGGCTATTTGGCGCTTGGCGCTGTTCTTGCGCTTGCGCTTACTGTCGGGTTCACTACACTTATGGTAAGCGCGGATACCGCGACATCCACAGGTACAACGACCGCATCGTACGTATTCGACGCCCCAATGACGGGCGATCAGGAAGTTCCGCCGGTCAGCGCGACAACAAGCACATCGACCAATGGTACGGGCACAACGACCGCGACCACGACCGGTCACACGCGCATCTGGTTCGACATGGTGAACGCAACAGGTTCGGCGACCACCACTGTATCAATGTGGAAGCTGGTACATATCTGGAACGGAAACGACATCACCATGGCGCACCTCCACTGTGGACTTCCGGGACAGAACGGTCCGGTCGTAGCGGATCTGTACATGGACAATGCGTCATCAGGCATCGACGTGCACGGCACTCTGGTGGGCACGAGCTCGATCACGCAATCGGATATTCGCGCCACAACGACCGGCTGTTCGATGCCGATCAGAAATCTGCACGAGCTCGCTGCGGCGATGAACGCAGGCATTATCTATTCCAACGCGCACTCATTGCAGTTCCCGACAGGAGTGGCGCGCGGTCAGATGATGCTCACAAGTTCAAGTACGAACAGTTCGAGCACATCAACTCCGGGCCACGGCATGTGTGCGAACAACGCGAACGGCTGGTATGACGGTAGTCACGTGTGGCACTCGTGTCAGAGCAACGGGGGCAATGGCGGGCAGACATGCAACACAATGGGCACATCTACTAACGGCTGGAGCGGTTGGTACGATAACGGCGGTCTCTGGCATTCCTGCAATGGAAACGGCGGCAACGGCGGTAACAGCTGCAGCAACATGGCAACGTCCACCAACAGTCACGATTGGACGGGCTGGTACGACAGGAGCGGCACGTGGCATTCGTGTGAAGGTAATGGCGGCCACGGCGGAAACAATTGCGTAGGTGCAGCAAGTACGAGCCTCGGTTGGTACGACGTACACGGCACATGGCACGCATGTAACGGCGGCGCGGGCGGGACGACCACGCCTCCTACTAACCCACCCGCATCGAACGTTCGAGGTCTTCTCGATCGCGTCTTCGATAGGATCCGCAGTATAAACGGTGGCGGAAGCTCGACTCCTCAGGTAAGTGGCAAAGTGATCACGGACCGAATATTCGAATCCCTGAACCATTCGTTCGGTGACATGTTCAATATATAGTCACTGAACATCGATTCAAAAAACCCCGCTTGCTTAGCGGGGTTTTTTGCTTTTGTCGAAATAAGTGAGGCAAAAGACAAAAAACAGTCGGAGCTTGGGGCCCGTCCGCGACGGCGGATGGGATAGCGAGACGGGCCCGGCGTGAGAGCCGCAGTAGCGGCGAGACATGTGGGGTTTTGTTATTCAACGTATCCGGGAACCGTGATGCTGCGCGACTTCCAGTATTGTACGAACGCTTTCTGATACACAACAGCGTTACCAGCCTTGAACTTCTGCACAAGGGTAGCAGGATCATTCGCTAGGAATGTCGTGAGCGAGACGCCTGTATCCGTTTCAAAATCACGCGCAACGTACCCGGTCGTAAGCGCATTCAATACTTTGTCCGCCGTTGTAGCGCCCTGTAATTTATCAAAAAATGTCATAAGCCCGGCAAGTTTCCCCCCGTTCAAAATTACTGCACCTCCGGACGAACCATGTTGCCCAACAACGTTGCCATTGAACGCGACCGTATCGATCTTTCCACTGCCCTGGATCATGCGCTGCGCATCGACCGAGGCGGGTGAGGCCAGCTGGTACAGATTTCGCTGCAGGGTTTCGTAGCTCGTGTATTCAGACGCGTAACCGAGCAGGTACACAGGTGTGTTCACGGCTGGAGCGGCGTAATCAATTGATAGATACGGAAATACGGTCGGAGCTTTGATTTGACCGGTACTCGGACCGGTGATCACAAGTATCGCGTAGTCATCCTTGCCGTAAATAAAACCGTCATCACTGGCACCGGGAACCGCTTTCACGGTATCTGACACATAGCCCGCGGGTAGATACACGAGTGATGCTTTGTATGCGGGAGACGCCGGTGAGCCGGTACGCACAACGCACTCAGTAATGCTCGGGGTCGGCCAATCCTGGAACAAGAAGTCGAGTGCGACGTGAGCATTCGTCAGGATAATGCCGCGCGAATCCACGATAACACCAGAACCGCTGGAAAGTCCGCCGCCGTATCGATCCGTGCAGAACAGATTCACGACAGCACTCCGCCATGATTGATCGAATTCGAACGGAGTCGTTGCTGCAGCGTACGTTTGCGGGACCGCAGTAGCACCAGAGGTGGTCGCCATAAGTTCGGCGAGCTTTTTTAGTAGCGCTTGCGTCTGCAATTCAATTTCACTCAAACCGGTCGCAGGAGGAGCGTCGGTGGCCGCTTTCGGTGGAGTTGTGGACGCCGGAGTGATCGCGAGCAGGCGCACATTGATCTCGGCACGAGTCAGAGGCCCGACGAACCCAGTTGATGGAAGTCCTACCGACCTCTGGAAATTCTTAACACCCTGCAACGTGATCGAATAGAAATTCCCCGTCGGCTCCCCGACCAAAATGTTCTGATCGATAAGGAACTGCTGGAGCTCTCGCACCTGTACGCCCTTGGCACCGTATCGTAGATCGGATGATATCTGCGCACCGGAAACCGTGGGCATGAATACCGCAAGTGCCGCGAGAAGCAACGCAATCTTTTGCATGCATATATCGTATCACTCGATGAATCAATGGGCGGACGGCGTAGCTGCTTTTGTGTATCCCGCTGCATCGGAATGATCAATTCCTTGTTTGAGGGGCTGTCCCCTGACAATCTACGCGTGGTGGGTTTCGGTGAGTTTGATGGTGGTGTCGGCAGTCATGTGATCGGCGGGTTTGCGGCGTACGAGTGCGATATAGCCATATACTACCGCGATCAGCATGAATGCACCGCCCGTCGCAAGCGCCACGCGCGCGTCCGTGTACTCTCCTATCCAACCGATGATCGGACCCCCGATCGGTGTCGAGCCCATCATCGCCATGCCCCATATCGCCATCACACGTCCGCGCATATCAGGATGCGCTTCCATCTGGATCATGGAGTTGGCAGTTGAAACCATATTCACGGTAAAGAACCCTACCAAGACCATCCCTGCAATTGCGAGCCCCAGGGACGGCGCAACAGATGCGAGCAAGATGCTAAATCCTGAGAGCGCTCCGAATCCGAGGAACGGCGCCGGTCCGGTTTCCTTGCGACTCGCTGCAATGATGCCGCCAACAGCAGCCCCCGCACCGAAAGCCGACATGAGCGCTGCGTAGCCCGTCGCATCACTTCCGAACGTATCCTTGGCCAGGAGCGCGAGAGAGATCTGGAATTCAAAGGTGAATGTGCCGATTAGCGCGATCATAATGAGCAGGTCGCGGATGAGCGGCGTTTCCCATGCGTAGCGCCACCCTGCACGCAACTGTCCCGGTGCGGCCGAGGCGAAAGCGGAGCGTGTGATGTCGGAATCCTTGATGGTACGAAGTACGAAGATCGCAACGAGATAGGTGAGCGCATTAAAGAAAAAACAGAACCCTATACCCGCCCCCGCGATCACGATACCTCCGATAGACGGCCCGATAGCGCGCGCCAAATTGTTGACCGATGCATTGAGACTGATGGCGTTCTTCAAATGATCCGGGCTGACAAGTTCAGAGACGATGGTCTGTCTTGCCGGCATCTCGAACACACGCACAACGCCGAGCAGAAGCGCGAACACGTACAGCATCCACACTTGAATGACGCCGGTCACGACGAGCACACCGAGCACGATCGAGGTCACGACGTAGGCATACTGCGTGTACTGCAGGATCTTCTTTTTATCGTTTCGGTCTGCGAGCAATCCACCCCATGGTGCAAAGAGTAGAAGTGGCAAGAATTGCGCGGCAACGATAAGACCGAGCTGGCTGCCGGATCCGGTGAGCTGGAGACCGAGCCATCCGAGCGCCACGATCTGCATCCACGTGCCCGAAAGCGCTATCGCCTGGGACACGAACAGGCGACGGTAACTCTGAACAGAGAGCGACGCAAATGCAGTCGCCCCGAATTGGGCAATCTTATCCATCTATCCTGTATAGCACGCTAGTGATCCTTCTTGGTGGTGTGCACAAAGCCCTCGAACGCTTTCAGCAGTTCGAGCGGCACACCGAATACGATGGTGTTCGACGCGTCAGAGGAAATGTCGTTGATCGACTGGAGCGTACGAAGGTGGAGAGCGCCCGGGACCTGTGAAAGGATGTGTGCGGCACTTGCCATGTTCTGCGCGGCGGCAAGCTCACCCTCGGAATTGATGATGACAGCTCGCTTCTCGCGCTCCGCTTCGGCCTGCTTGGCTATCGTGCGCTCCATGTCTCCCGGAAGGGATACGTCTTTCAACTCCACGTTGTTGACCTTCAATCCCCATGCGTCCGTTTCTTTGTCTACGATCTCTCTGATGCGCTCCGCGAGCTTGTCGCGATTCTGCAGCAACTCATCGAGCGATACTTCGCCCACGATATTTCGCATCGTCGTTTGTGCGTACTGGGAAACTGCGTACTGAAAATCTTCCACCTCAAGTATCGCTTTCTCGGCTGAATCCACTCGGTAGTAGATGACTGCGTTCACGACCACCGACACGTTGTCTCGGGTAATGGCCTTCTGGTCAGGCACGTCGACAGCCTTTACGCGCATATCGACTTTCTGATATCCCTGGAAGATCGGGATAATAAGCCTCCAACCCGGGCTCATGATCCCGGTGAATCGTCCGAGTGTGAAGCGAAGCCCTCGTTCGTACTGATTGATCTGTTTAATACTGACGAGGATGATCGCCGCAATAATAACGAGTACAGGAATGAGTAGTGGCATATGCAAAGAGTATACCCCGTTAGATAGTGAATTCCGCGTGTATATCCCCGCCGATCTGGAGACAGATCGAATTGATATGAGAATGTCGCGTTGATATCTCACGAGGTATACCAAACGCATGGTTTAGCCCTTTTCCGACGTTATCCACATGGTACCTTGCATCACAAGGTACTGGGCTCTATACTTCTCCCATGCACGAAGAATCTGTCGAAATTAAAAAACAGCTAATGCGAAAGGGATTGCTCGAATACTGCATCCTCACCGTGATCTCCGCCGAACGAATGTATTCATCGGATATCCTGAAGTCGCTCAAGGACGCAGATCTGCTTGTTGTAGAAGGCACGCTCTATCCCCTCCTCTCACGCCTCAAGACGCAGGGCTTACTCACCTATGACTGGGAGGAATCTAAATCCGGACCGCCGCGAAAATATTACGAACTCACGACAAGCGGCAAAGAAACGCTGCGAGACCTGACAAAGACCTGGAAAGAATTACACGCGTCAATTAATGCATTAACAAAATAAGTATGCCCCTCACACGAAACGCCATTAATAGTCACACTATTGGTATGAATACACTTCAGATCTCAAAGTCGATTAGTACGCGTAATTTCGCAACGACATGCGCGGCAAGCGCCATGACGTTACGTGTGTAGGGTATGGAAAAGACTGTACAGATCACGATCGCATCTACGCAATTCCAGGTAACGGAAAGCGCGTACGACACTCTGCGATCCTATCTCGACCGACTGAAGGCGCACTTTGGTGACACGCCGGATGGTATCGAGATCATGCGAGACATAGAATCTCGTATCGCGGAAAAATTCATCGATGCAAAGCATAGACTGGTGACTGACCGCGATGTGAATGCGGTGATAGCGGAGATCGGTGAGGCATCTGCTTTTTCTGATGACGAGGGGTCTGGCACGCCACCTGATCCGGCTGCTGCACGCACAAGCGAACAGTCGACAAGAAAGAGACTGTATCGCGATATGGACAACGCCTATATCGGCGGCGTGTCTTCGGGCGTGGCTACGTACTTCAATATCGATCCGATCTGGATCCGTGGCGCATTCATACTCTCCATATTCACCGGTGGCGCGGGGATCGTTGTGTACCTCATTCTGTGGCTCCTAATACCTGAAGCAAAAAGCGCCAGTCAGAAACTGGAAATGAACGGTCGTCCCGTCAATCTCGATACGATCGCGGGCGTTGTGAAGGATCGCTTCGAAGAGGCGCAGAAGAGCGGCGTACTGAGGCGCGGTGCGCACGCCATCGACTCAATAGTGCGACGCCTGTTCCGATTCATCGGCATTGTTGTCGGTGCACTGCTTACGCTCGATGCATTCATTGCGATCATCGGCGCGACCGTGATCGCGGGCATTGTTCTCATGAACTGGAATGCTCCGTGGAATGACATTCCGTTTAAGGCCGCCGTTTCGCCGGCTATCCTGTGGAGCGCGGTCATTGCGGCATACACGGCGCTCGTCATACCGCTTGTGTTTATCTTTACACTTGGTGTTCGATGGATGTTAAAACGCAACCTTCTCACCACCACCGTCGGATTCGGCTTGGTCGGTATCTGGGCACTCTCCCTTGTAAGTGGCGGCGTGCTTGCTACAAAGATCGGCGGCGACTATTACGCCTACACCACCACATCTCCAGAGTACGCACGCACACAAGAGACCCGAACGGTTGCCGAATTCAATACCATTTCTGTAGAGCGTGTACACGTGAGTGTCGTGCAGGGCCCCGAATACTCGGTAATTGTGGACGGGCGAAAAATGGATATGGACAACGTACTCATCGAGAGCACTGATGGCCAACTCACTATCACATCAGCCCCGCGCGACGCAGCGCCATGCTTCTTCTGCCACACACGTAGCCCGTCTGTCACCATTACCACCCCGTCACTCGAGATCTTGCAGGTGCGCTCGGCTTCGGCCTCAGTGGAGCTTGAGGTAGACACGGTCGTGGTAGACGTACGCAGCGGCAGTATAAGCGGCTCCATGAAAGCCTCAGACGCAACGTTCTCGCTCCAGTCATCACATCTCGGACTTGACCTCATGAGCGCATCCACCAGCATTTCCGTTCAAAGCGGGCACGTGCGGATCGAAGGTGTAGGCGAGCAGCTGAGTGTCACGAGCCGTAGTTCCTCGGTAGACGCTGATTCGTTCCGCACTACTCGCGCACGCGTTGATAGCACAAGCTCGTTCGTCGAAGTGCACTCCTCGGAGCCGATCGACGTGATCAGTAGCCGATCCAGCACAATTCAAAACGCCGGCACGAATGCCGACGTTTTGGAAACGGAAACCGTAGTGGACTAGAGAAGATTGAAGCCGTAGGCAACCATGTAGCCACCGACAAGCACCGATGCTACAGCGCCGGTCATGAACCATTCGGACTTATTGAATGATCGCAGGAACTTCTGTGTCGTTCGGTACGGAGATGCGAGGTAGATCAAGCCTTCTACGAGCAGCATGTAGCCGATCACAGAAAAGATGCCCTCGATGGACCAGGTGATGGTCGGATACGCGAGCGCAAGAGCAAGACCCGCTCCGATCTCAATAATCGCAAGCGTGAGCAAGACCGGGCGATTACCCGCGAGTTCCGCGACCGCAGGCATAACTGCCTTTCGACGAACCAAAACGATCACACCGATGATAAGAAAATACAGACCGAACAACTTAGCGAGAAAGATCTCCATAAAAAAACTAATTGGATGAAAAGAGAACTATTAAATGTATGAACTTAGAGTATCACGTGTTCGACCACGACTCCGGAAGTTGCGCTAGGTCTGTGTATATCTTTCCTGTTGACTCGTAAATCAAAAACGCACCCGAAGGTGCGTTTTTGATGTGTGTGAGAGGATGTCTACACACTTCGGAAGAGTCGCACGATGAACAAGAGCACGACTGCACCGAGTACTGCCACCACGAGGCTGTAGATGTTGAAGCCTGTGACACCGGAGGTGCCGAACGCATTGAACAGCATTCCGCCGATAAAAGCGCCGACGACGCCGACGACGATATTCAGGAAGATACCCTGCGATGCATCGGTACCCATGATAAGTGATGCGATCCACCCGGCGATACCGCCGAGAACGAGAAAAGCAAGAAGTTCCATACTTAGTTGAATTAGTTAGTAATAATAATGGGTTATGCCCGCAGAGCTGCGGGATATGACAAGCGTACACAAGCGCGAGTGTAGGGTTTATGAAGACCTTCATGGAGCGCATTTGCTTGCTCTATCGGGAGTTGACCCCCACAATGCGGAGCTATGGAAAGCCTCTACCCGATGCGGATCAATAAGTACCTGGCACACAAGAAATACTGCACCCGTCGCGAGGCGGATGAGCATATTGAGCGTGGCCGCGTGCTTATCAACGGTAAAAAGGCAAAACTTGGCGACAAGGTACAGGAGTCAGATACGGTTACGGTAGACTTCCCAAAGACCGATCATCAGTACCTCGCCTATTTCAAACCCCGTGGCGTGATCACCCATTCCGCTCAAAAAGGTATCGATCCCGGCGAGCAGGAGATCAAAGAGATCATGCCCGTGCCGGGTGTATTCCCCGTCGGCCGACTCGACAAGGATTCGTTCGGCCTCATTATCCTCACCGACGACGGACGCCTGACCGACGCACTTTTAAATCCTGAACACGAACACGAAAAGGAATACGACGTCGTACTTGCCGCTAAGCCCCCGAGCTACTTTGCAAAGAAGCTTGAGGCCGGGATCGATATCGGCGGCTATGTGACCAAAAAATGTTCCGTCGTCAAACGAGGAGACAGGAAGTTCACCATCACGATCACCGAAGGAAAGAAGCATCAGATCCGACGCATGTGCGGCGCGGTCGGTCAGAGCACAGTGGAACTAAAGCGCACACGAATACTCAACGTGCAATTAGGCGCCCTCAAGAGCAATCAGTATCGCAAGATCACCGGACCGGAACTTAAAAAGTTCCTTGGTTCTCTCGGCCTCGCGTAGAAGGACATCGTAAGTCCTTTTTACTCAAATTGGGCGATAGTATCCATTTCGCGAATCCGTATATTCTTAAGATACGATCGAATTTCGCCTTCATAATCCCGAAAAACACTACCAAAGAGGTCTTTGGACACAACATCTTTATAGTGACTGTCCTTTTTACAATAGTCCCGATAACTACTCCACTTGTACTGCTCGAGATATTTAAGCGACTTCTCTGCGCTTGTAATTTTTCCCTCTCGCCACGTATCGGATCCTTTCAGAGAATCGAGAGGATTAAGATGTATGTAATTCAAAATGTGCAAAAATTGCGGGTCGTTCTCAATTAGGATTTGTTTGGTACGACCTTGGTACAGAGCGCCCGAGCGCTGATGTCTATCGTTGAAATACTTTGCGTAGCCAATGTTGAGCTTCTTGAGAAAGAGACTTACTCCACCATCGATAAGTGGCGACAAAAGCACATGATAGTGATTCCCCATTAAGCACCAGCCATGTAAATCAACCAATCGTTCACGAGTATCAATCATCGGGAAGGACATCGCAAGTCCTTTTTTCTTAAGTGACGCAACGTCGACCGAATTTTGATCATTGAATATGTACAGACCAAACACGAACCTAACCCTATCGTAATCGTCCATGTATATCTGACGTTTATCTACACCGCGGTTCAGCGCGTGAACAATCTCGCTCATAACGCAATTCTACATCATGCGTAAGGAAGGACTTACGATGTCCTTCTTAGTCGAAGAGGTGCGCGAATTCGCCGTATCCTTCTTTTTCAAGATCTCCCGCGGGGACGAACCGCATCGCGGCAGAATTCATGCAATAGCGTACACCGAGAGGTGCGGGGCCATCATTGAACACATGTCCCAGATGGGAATCCGCATGCTTTGATCGTACTTCGATCCGCTCCATACCGAGCTCAGTGTCTCTGAGCTCCACAAGATTCGCGGCAACGAGTGGCTTTGTGAACGACGGCCATCCGGTACCGGAATCGTATTTGTCGGCCGATGAGAACAGGACTTCGCCGGAGACGATGTCGACATAGATCCCCGCTTCATGATGATCCCAATATTCGTTCTCGTACGGTCGCTCAGTGCCCCGCTCTTGTGTGACTTCGTATTGAATAGGCGTAAGCCGCGCGAGCTCCGCCGCATACAGGCCGGTCGAACTTGCTGTACCCGCTTCGCTGATCGCGGCCTGCACCTGCATATCACTCTTGCCGCGTTCCCCGGCAGCAAAAACCGCCGCCGCGAGCGCGAGCATCATCACCCCGAAGAACGAAAGCTTCAGGCTGGTATTCATACATTTAGCCTATCACGCTACTTCAAGAGGTCGAGTCGTTCATCGATGCGGATCTCTTTGACGAACTCAGGCACGTGACTCACAAGCACCATCGCGCCCTGATATGAATCCAGTGCTTTTGCGATCACCGGAATATGGCGGAAGTTAATGTGATTTGTCGGCTCATCAAGGATGAGGAGTGCCGGCTCCATAAGTACAAGCCGTGCAAAGGCAACGAGTCCTTTCTGACCCTCGGATAGATGTCCGATCTTCGTGTGAATGATGTCACGCGTGAGCAAGAAGCCCGCGGCAACCGCGCGCAGCGTTTCCTCGTACTGCTTTTTCATGGCCGACAT
>JAGOTU010000007.1 GCA_018061585.1 Minisyncoccota bacterium
TGAGAATTTCTCGGAGGCTGTATGCAGCGCCGTAACCCAAGAATGCCCACACTTCCATTTCTCCCACGCGCTGACCGCCGTTCTGCGCTTTGCCTCCGAGCGGCTGCTGGGTAGTAAGGCTGTATGGTCCGATGGATCGCATGTGGATCTTGTCTTCCACCATGTGGTGCAGCTTGAGCATGTACATCACACCGACGGAGACCGGCTGGGCAAATGCCTCGCCTGTTCGGCCGTCAAAGAGTGTGCGCTTACCCGACGGATCAACGCCCGCGGCGGTGAGCTCGTCGCGAATTTCTGCTTCGGTCGCGCCGGCAAATGACGGCACGATCGCCTGGTACCCGAGCATTTCTGCTGCAAGACCAAGGTGCAATTCGAGGATCTGACCGAGGTTCATACGGGACGGAACGCCGAGCGGGGTCAAGATGATGTCGACAGGATTGCCATCCTTGTCGAACGGCATGTCTTCTTCCGGCAAGATGCGCGAAATAACGCCCTTGTTGCCGTGACGACCTGCGAGCTTGTCGCCCACAGAGATCGTGCGAAGCTGTGCGACTTCGATGTGCACGCGCTTGATCACGCCGCTTTCGAGCTGATCGCCCGTCTCGCGCGAGAAGATCTTCACGCCGATAACTCGGCCGCGCTTACCGCCTTCCATGCGGAGCGATGTGTCCTTCACGTCCTTGGCCTTTTCGCCGAAGATCGCGTGGAGCAATCGCTCTTCCGGAGTGAGCTGCGTTTCGCCCTTCGGAGTTACTTTGCCGACGAGGATGTCGCCGGGGCGCACTTCTGCACCGATGCGGACAACGCCGTCTTCGTCGAGATTGCGGAGCTTGAATTCAGATACATTCGGGATGTCATGGGTAGTTACCTCCGGCCCAAGCTTGGTGTCGCGCACGACGCACACGAATTCCTCCATGTGGATCGAGGTAAAGCGAGCCTCCTTGGCGAGCTTCTCGGAGATAACGATGGCGTCTTCGAAGTTCGCACCGAACCACGGCAAGAATGCGACGCGGACATTCTGTCCGATCGCCATCTGACCGCCGACGGATGTCGAGGTGTCTGCAAGCAGACCTCCCTTCTTGACCGCGTCACCGACAGAAACCGCCGGTCGCTGGTGGAAGGTCGTAAAGCCGTTGGTTCGCATAAAGTTGACCAACGGGTATTCCTTGGTCTTACCGTCTGCGTTCTTGACCTTGATCATCGCAGCGTCAGCGTAGGTTACTTCGCCTGCCTCTTCCGCGAGGATGAGTCGGCCGGAGTCGCGTGCCGCAATTGATTCGATGCCGGTACCGACGACCGGTGCATCAGGGATCACCAATGGGACTGCCTGTTTTTGCATGTTCGAACCCATGAGTGCGCGGTTCGCGTCGTCGTTCTCTACGAACGGAATGAGTGCTGTTGCAACAGAGAACGGCTGGTTGGTCGCGACTTCCATATAGTCGACATCAGTCGGCTTGACCAAGGTCGGCTTACCGCCGAATCGGACTTCGGCCATCTTGACCGAGATCTTGCCGTTGTCGTCTCGCGGAGTTGCAGCGTGTGCGATCGCGTACTGCTCTTCTTCGAGCGCGTTCAAGTACTGAATGTCTTTGGTGATGATGCCCTTTTCTACCTTTGCGTACGGAGTTTCGATGATGCCGAACTCGTTCGGTCGGGCGTAGAGCGACATGTGGAGCACGAGTCCGATGTTCTTACCTTCCGGTGTGTGGATCGGGCATACGCGTCCGTAGTGTGATGAGTGCACGTCGCGGACTTCGAGACCTGCGCGCTCCGATGTAAGACCGCCACGACCGAGGGTCGAAAGCGTTCGGAGATGTTCGATCTCGTCGAGCGTGTTGTATTGCTGCATGAGCTGCGAGAGCTGGTCGGTCGTGAAGAATTCACGGATCGCAGCCTGGAACGGACGCGGGTTCACGAATGAGACCGGCGTTGTCGTTTCCGGATCAACCATGGCCATACGGTCCTGGATGTTGCGCTTCATGCGGGAAAGGCCCACGCGCATGCGCTGTTCGAGCAATTCTCCGGCGAATCGCACGCGGCGGAAGCCCAGGTGGTCGATGTCGTCGGCATCACTGTTCGGATTCGCGTTCAATTCTGCGATGTGAGTGACGATGCGAACAACGTCTTCGAGCGTGAGGGTCTGGTTCTGGACGTCCTTCTCGGATGTTCCCAAACCGAATCGTCGGTTGAAGTGGAAGCGGCCGACGCGCGAAAAGTCGTAGCGCTCGGCAGAGAGGATCGACATAACGTGATCGCGCGCGTTGTCCGGCGTTGCGATGTCTCCGTCGCGGAGGCGGCGGTAGATCTCTACGTAAGCTTCTTCAGTTGTGTGTGCGTGATCGAGCGCGAGGGTTGCGGCCATCGAGTCTTTCGCGGCAGTCTTTTCGAACTTGGCCATGATCTCCTTCTCGGTCTTGAGTCCGAGTACTCGCAAAAGCGAAGTTACCGGGAACTGGCGCTTGCGGTCTACCTTTACGTACATCGCACCGTCAGCGTCGGATTCGATCTCGATCCACACGCCGCGAGCCGGAATGATCTTGGCTGCGAAGTAGTTCTTGCCCTTGTACGGGATGCTCTCGAAGAACACACCGTATGAGCGCGCGAGCTGCGGAACGACGATGCGCTCCACTCCGTTGATGATGAACGTGCCGTGCGCGGTCATCCACGGGAAATCAGCGAGGAAGATCTCCTGCTCTTTCTTTTCGCCTGTCGTCTTGTTCTTAAGACGAATGACCATCGAGAGCGGGCTCTCGTAGGTTTTCATAAAACGCTTTGCGTACTGTTCGTCCCAGCGCAATTCGCCGAAGCTGAACTTTACGAGTTCAAGCTCGAACTTTTTGCCGGAGTGATCAGAGATCGGAGAGAACTCCTTGAACACACGCTCTGCTCCGCCATCGACGAACTGGCGGAAGGAATCGATCTGCGATTCCACGAGGCTCGGGAGCTTCACGAGAGGCTCGCGAAACTTTCCGAAAAACTTCTGCGGTCGGACCAACGGCTTGGTTTTTGCCATGCTTGTGGACACACGGTGTAGCCGAATCGGCCACCCCGTATGTGATTACTATGAAGAAACCTTGTAAAAAAATAACGACCCAAATAGACAGGATCGCTGTTGTCGCCTTTCGACGACTGTAAGGAATGCAAATTTGATCGGCGGCCGCAACTCAATCAGGAGCAAATGTCCGAAAAATATACTCGAACCCTTGGAACATGTCAAATTTGGGGGCCCTATTGAGCCGCTTGGAGGGGTTCCAGAAGCCCTTATGAAGCCCCGGTGCCAACAAATGAAAAGGTCCCAGATTTCTCCGGGACCCCCATACTCAAACAGAACGATTCAGCTACGTGCGTCGCCCGGGACGCTTGGGCTTGTTGCTCCCCGGCGTGCCGCTCTTCTTGAAGCGCTGTGCAGGTTGACCCTGCAGAGCCCTGGTTGAAAGCGGGTCCATTGTCCCACAATCGAGGCCTCGCTCCCGTTGAGACAGGTTACTCAGCGGTAACTCCCCGCATTTGATGAGGCCTGTGCGTCTCGTCCCTTGGTCTTGGTTCGGCATGGCTTGGAATTCCCCATAGTTGCCATAGACCTGCGGCAGCACAACACTGTCACTTTGGTCTGACAAAAGCCTACGCCTCGCGCTTTGAAGAGTCAATCGAGATATTCACCCTATTTTTTACTCCGGTTCTGTATCCCCTTTTTCCACGCATCCATCTCCGCGTGATTACCGGAAAGAAGCACAGGCGGCACTTTGTATTTCTTTTTTTTCCATTCAAGAACCTCCGGGCGGGTATATACCTCGGGAGCCGATACACGCGAACGCTCAAGTGATTCGGCCCTACCGAGGACTCCCGGGACGAATCGCGCGATGGAATCGATCATCGTGGCTGCCGGGAGCTCACCTCCCGTGAGCACGTACGGACCGACCGTTACCTTTTTTGCTTTGAGAATTTTCTGCACGCGTGCGTCAATTCCTTCGTACCTGCCACAGATAAATATGATGTCTTTTTTCTTGGAAAGTTTTTGTGCCATCGGCTCATCGAACTGCTCGCCGTCGGTCGCAAAGAATATGATCTCGACACCTTTTTTCTTTCCGCGTGCCTTCTCTACCGCCTTCAAGATCGGATCCGGGCGAAGCACCATCCCCGGCCCGCCGCCGTACGGGCGGCGATCCACGCGGATATCCTGTGCACGCTTCTTGTCGCCCTTTGCAGGGAGGCTAAAGTCTTTTGGATCGTAGTAAGAAACCTTTATCTTTTTGTCCTCCGCCGCGCGTCCCAAAATAGAGCTCGTCAGATACGGCTCGATCGATTCGGCGAACAGACTGACTACGTGGAAGTGAATAGTTGACACGTGAATATTTATATGACTTTATACGCACGGCGTCAATAACAACTGAACCAGAAGGACTGGCAGAGGAGCTCACATGAGATACTTGTACCTTCGACAGATCGGGCCTGTGCGTTTTCATATCCCTCTCCGTCAGGTTGAGCGCATGAAGAATACGTGCTTTCGAGGTCAACAGCTCCGGCTTGCAAGCAACCTGCATCGCTGGAATTCACCCCGGGAAATATTCCAAGACAAGTTAATCATCGAGTACTTTAAAAAGTGGGTGGAAACTGTATCTCCGGAAGAATTTGGCGGCGTGAATAGTGGTACGGTGGCCTACGACGCATCCATCGGGTGGTCAGGTACTGCTCCGATCGAGGAATTTGATCCCAGCGAACTCGAAGTTTTTCATCCAAATCGTAATTCGAGCGCACTACGCGTCCGCACCGACATGCTTCACATTACGGCTCCGAAGACGAACCTGCTTACCTTTATCTTCAGGGCCCGAATTTCGGACGATTTCGGCCAAGTAGTAGACATGCAATCTATGTATCCGGGACCGGATATCGGTAAATTGAAGGGCAATATTTCTGAGCGAGAAAAAGTCGCATTCTTCGATTTCAATCACCCTGGACAATTGTGATCATTCTGAAATCAAACGCCGGCTCAAAGCCGGCGTTTTTCATACCAATCAACGGTCGCGGAGCACTCTTCAACGAACACTTGTCATGAGATACTGAATGAATGGAACCAAACAAGATGCCGCACGTCCTGCTGCTCGACGACAACGTAGAAGTGAGCCACATGTATGCCCGCGCTTTTCGTAATCAAAACTGCGAGACTCGCGCCCTCTACGACGCCGAAGCCGCGCTCAAGGAACTGAAGGACGGCGACTTCGTGCCCGATGTGATCGTGATCGACGTCATGATGCCCAACATGAACGGCCTGCAATTCCTGGCCGAGCTCCGCACCGATCCTCGATTTGCGAAGGTACCGGCAGTCGCCCTCACCAATATGAAAGCCGATGAGTACGCCAGTCAATTCTCTGACCCCTCTATCGCCCTATACCTCAACAAGCTCGATCACGAGCTGAAGGATGTTGTTGATCAAGTGATCGCGGTGATTAAGAAATAGCCCGTCACTAAGCGAAATAAACACGCTCCGTCGTGTGTATTAGGAGTATGGCCAAGAAGTACCGGCGGCTTCAGCACATATCGACGATCCCCATCCTTGCGGCACTTTTGCTTACATCGAACCCTGCCGCAATCGCACGAACTCCATTGGAGGACATCTCGCGGACCGACAACGGGACCGGTATCTCGATCCGACCGGAAACCGACGACTCCCGTCTCAAGGACAGATAAAAACACCGCCTCTCGGCGGTGTTTTTATTTCTGACTGCTATTTCGCCCTATTTTGTCAGATTGATGAACGGAAGCGTCGCGCCCGGAGTCATCTGGGTCGGGAGTACCCCATTCCACTTCTCTACCGCTGCTCGCTCAACTTCGAGCCGCTGGAGCTGAATGTATTTTTCGTTGTTGGCTGCCTCTGACTTTACGCGGATCGCCTGCGCCTGGAACTGCGCTGCTGCGAGATTGTTCTTTTCGGCGAGCGCATTCTGCTCGGCGGTTACCTTGGCTTCGATCGCCGCGTTGAATGTAGGCGAGAAGTTAAAGTTCACGATCGAGACTGCGGTTACCTGAATATCGTTGGTAGAGAGTCGCGTCGAGAGCAGTGACTGAATTTCTTCGGTCACGATCGCACGCTTGGTCAGAAGTTCCTCTGCGGTGTAACGCGCAGTAACTGCCTTTACCACTTCCTGCACCGCAGGATCGATGATGCGCGACTTGTAATCAGGCCCGACGGTTACGTAAAGCTCCCCCACTTTCATCGGGTCGACGTTGTGGTTGACCGCGACGACCGCGTTCACCGTCTGAAGATCCTTAGACGCAGCCGAGGCTTCGGTCTGCTCCTTTTGAGTGCGTACATCAAACATCGTTGCGCGTTCGATCACAGGCGTGACCCAGTTGATGCCCGGATCAAGCGTTCGCACATAGGCGCCGAGGCGTGTAACGACAGCGCGCTCACCCGCGTTCACCACGACAAACGGGAAGAATAGATAGATAAGGGCGATAACGATCACCGCGGAAAAGAGCTGGATAGCACGACGCACAGGGACCTGAGTCTGGGGGTTCATACATGTGTAAGAATTACGCACTCCTATAAGTGCCGTGAGTATAGACCGCCTACCCCGCCTGTCTAGCAAGGAATATTGCCAACGGCTCCTGTGCACGATAGCGTAAAGATGGACACGCCGACAACAAATCGGAGCATACGGATGAAGCTATTCACGCACTGGAATACGACCAGCAAAGTTCCGCCGCGCACAAAAGAAGATCACGTTTTCTTTGCTGACCTGCATGCGGCTGCTTTTGTCGCTGAGGAGCGATTTGGCCCCGCACTTCGGGAAAAATATGGAGCGCGCATTCCAGAACCCTCGCGCACGACGCCCGCAAATGCCGAGCACATCGCACATGTTCTTGGTGCTCGTATCATCCGATAACGCGAACCGTCGGATGCGCCGATACGTCAAAACACCGCCTTTCGGCGGTGTTTTTTTGGATTACATTTTTCCTTCTTTGAGGTCGTTGATGACGTCGTCTACCGTAGTGTCTCGTTCGTACGGCTTCGTCGTGTCTACTTCGTCGATAACCGGTGCCGGGCCGCGGTCATTTGCGAGTCCCAGATTCTGGCGGTCGCTCCCTTCCGGTTCCTCGATCTTGAGGTTCACACGAGCGTCGTACTTCATACCCACGACTCGCAGGATGGTGCGGATCGCCTTGGCGGTAGCGCCAGAGCGGCCGATCACCTTACCCATGTCGTCCTTGTGGACCGAAAGCGTAAGGAGAACACCCATTTCGTCTACAACACGGGTGATCTTTACATCGTCCGCATTGTCTACGAGTGCCTTGATAACGTATTCGAGAAATTGCTGGTCGCGTTCCATATCAGTCATTCAGGATTATCGCGTCAATAATGAACTATTGCCTTACAGAGTAGCGCCGACTGGGCGTCGGGTCAAAACCAAACTGTGCAAAGAAGTATCAGAAGCTTACGCTGCAGGAGTTTCCTCAGCCTTCGGGGCCTCTTCCGCCGCTGCTTCCGGTGCTGCCTCTTCGGCCGCAACCTCTTCAGCTGCCGGAGCTTCCTCCGCTGCTGCGGCTGGAACCGCCTTCACTTCTTCCGGAGCCGCTTCAACAACCGGTGCTACGAACTTCGGAAGCACGTTGATCTTCTTGGCATTCAAGATGCCGAGGGATACCAACATATTGTGTACGGTGTCCGACGGCTGTGCGCCGACCGACATCCAGTACTTCACGCGATCAGCGTTAATCGCTCGCTCCTTGGAGCGTGGGTTATAGGTACCTACCTTTTCAACTATATTACCCGTCTTCGGTCCTTCGGTGTGTTCCACCACGATAATGCGGTATGACGGCATATTTATGCGGCCTACGCGCTGCATTCGAATTTTCAACATGCGAGGACCTTATCAAACTTGGCATCGACCGTCAAATTGTGGCCAAATATTGCCCCCAACCCCGCAAAAGAAAAGGTCCCCGCATCGCTGCGAGGACCTCCGCCGGCTCAGCCGACTACTTAAAGTACTTGGTATTCATCCCGGCGTAGTTGCGCTCGGTGATGGAATTGTAGATGCCGGAGAGCTGCGAGATGATCATGTCGATGGCGTCCGACAGGAATTCGGTCACGACGTAGGCGATGCCGCTCCAGAGCCAGAACACTATCCAGGTCGTGATCTTCTCCTTGTTGCCCAGCGGAGTCGGACGTTGTGAATACTGCTCCGCCTGCCACTCGGCCATGAGAACTGCCGGGATCTCGTTCTTCTCGAGCTCAACGATCGCCTCCTTGCGGGCCTTGTCCATGGCTTCGTCTTTGACGGGATCCGTTGCCATAGCGCCCCGTTGCCGGCGATCTTCGCTGGGCTTTTGGACGGCCAGCCCGAGACGCAGCACATCCGTATCGTAATACTCCGGCTGCGTCTCCACTCGCCGCAACGCAGTGAGCCATTCAGAAACGAACTTCGAAAACGCCTTCTTGGCGTCTTCGCTGAAACGCTTCGTGAACTTGTTCCACTTGAACACGCTCCAGACGGAGCCGGCAGCGAACCAGCACAAGATCACGACGACGCCGGTTTTCCAGTTGTCGCGAATGGCGACCAGGACGTTGAAACCGGTCAATGCATAGATGAACACGAAAAAGAAAGTCAGGGCAAAAAACGCCCAGCCGCCCCGCTCGTTCTCTTCGAGCGGAAAGATGATCAAAAAGCACGCGAGTGGCAACAGCCACCCGAATACCCCCAACGCTACGATGAAGCCGACAACAGCGGCCACCCCTGCAGCAATTACTTCCATATTCCGATCTCCTGCTTTCTTGAGGACACAGATATACCGCCGCGGACTATAGAGAACTTCTTCATATTTGTCTACGGGCGCCTGATCGCTCGCAAATGGTCTTCATATACATCACAGTTCGTTCATGATTAAGTGAAGAAGGAAGGAGGTGGTTATTGTGTGCGACGCTCTTGCTACCCGCCACGCGTTCAAACTGACCGTGACGGGAACGTTTGATCTCGATGGTTTTCAGGAAGTTATTAACCGACTGAAGGCACGGGGCACGGTGAAGAATCTCTTCTTCAGCGAAAAGGCCCGGAAGCTGGAGGCGGTCGCAACGTTTTTCGTCCAGACGGACGCAAGCGTTGCGGAACTGACGGCCGAACTTTTGGCTGTCATGGGAGTAACAAACGTCATTTTGGAGGATAACGATGCCTGAAACCACAATTGTTCCTTGGCGTGCAAACGCCCTAGGACCGGATCGAAACACAGCGTTCGACCGGTCCTTTTTCTTTTGTTGGTACAATATTTTACATGGGGCACGAAAAGCCAAAGCGATCTAAGCGTAGTAGCGAAGAGCGTAACAAAGACATCCGTGGCCGTGCACGCGACATTTTGCGCGTGGCTGCGCTCGGCGCCGGCATTCTCGCCGGAGCTACAGATGATGACCGCTCTCGACGTTTCGCGATCGAAGCAGGAGAAGACAAGACCGAACAATCGAGCGTATGGAAACCCTATTCGGGATGGCGCCGCTCGAACAACATCGAAGATCGCCGGTTGGATCGAGATACCGGTCCGCGTTATGCGCTCGGTAGCAAAGCATATAGCGAATCAAGTACGCCGGATCCGGATCTCGAACCAACAGGACTTGCTGTGGAAGCCGGTGCACGCGACATCATGAAATCTCCCGCAGAGATAATGCGCGAGAGCCTGTTCAATCAGGGTAAAGAATTACTCAAGCGCGAGCTAGAGCGCAGAGAAGCGCTTGCAAAGAAAACCAAGAAACAGGGCCCCGCGAGTTAGCCGCTTGCGATCACTGCTTCGCTACAACCACAGCCGTGCCGTACGCGAGCACCTCTGCTACGCCACCGCCCATTGTTGTTGCATCATATCGAACCGCAATGACAGCGTTGGCCCCCATTTCCGCTGCATGCTGCGCCATGAGTTCGTAGGCACTGTTGCGAGATCTTTCTGCGAGTGCAGTAAAGAGCGTGATGTCGCCGCCGACGAGCGTCTGTAATCCCCCACCGATCGTGCCGAAGATCGAGCGCGAACGCACAATGATCCCCTTCGCCATTCCCTTGTTCTCGATGATCTTGTAGCCCGGCAATTCAAATGCCGTCGTCATCATGTTGTCCGGGATTCTCATACCCGTATTATAACAAAAAGCGTTATCACACCTCTTTATTCGGGACTATCTGAAACGCACTTTTTCGTGCTTTCGGATCCCCGAACCCTTTTTTCATCTCTTCAAGCGTTGTAACGATAAGCGGTCCGACGGTACCAAATTTCGAAATATATAAACCGTCACCGAGATAGATAGCGAAGTGCTTAATATCCTGTCCTCTCACTACGGTTTTCCCGTCACCGTCAACCGTAATAACGGTATCTCCCGGATGCAGTACTGTTTCGTTTTTGAGCGAGTAGACGCTCCACAGCGCGGTGTCAAATTTTTCCACTACATGCGGGACGTTATTCACAAAATGTGCAAACGCACCGCAATCGAAGTCGTTCTTGATATCGAGCGCGTCACTTCTAAGATATTCGGCAATCCTGTCTAACATGCCGTCTGGCAGTTCAATCGTTTTAGTACCGTTTTCTGTATTCATTACCACTTCGAGAGACTGCGTTCGTGACAGGTCTTTCAAGCTGTAGAACGATACCTTAGCAGCATCGTTATTTCGCGACAAAAACAACTCACGCATTTTCATTACGACATCATTACCTGCATTGTGTGCCGTCCCCTCTGTGCGCTCAATGAGCAGGCGAGTCGGTTTGGGCGAGCCTTCCTTCTTTTGCAATGATTCCATAATTACTTCGCGACCTTGGTCGCCTCTTCGAATTTGACCGAAAGGAGTTTGGATACACCGTCGCTTCCCATAGTTACACCGTACAGCTCGCCCGCCGCGGCCATCGTTGCTCTGTTGTGGGTTATCACAATGAGCTGCGACTTCTGCCCCAATTCTTTGATCATATCGGCATAGCGTTTTGAGTTGGCTTCGTCGAGCGCCGCATCTGTCTCGTCCAAAATGAGGAACGGCGGGGGATTCACCTGCGACATCGCGAATATCATTGCGATCGATGTGAGCGCTCGCTCACCTCCCGAGAGCACTTCGAGTCCGTGGACCTTTTTGCGCGGCAGGTGAACCGATACCGTGAGACCTGCATACAATTCCTCTTCCTCCGGGACGACGTCCTCCATATCCTCGTCGTCATCAATATCCTTTCGCGAGGCGCGTTTCGGCTTCTCTACGAGGAACTTAGCTTCCCCGCCGTTGAACAATTTTGCAAAGAACGTATTGAGCGCCACATTGATATCCTTGAGACCTTCGTGGAAACGCGCATCGATCGTTTTCTCCAATTCCGCGATGATGTCTTTGAGCGACTCCGCACTCTTTTCGAGGTCCGCGAGTTCGCGCGTCAAAAATTCATCGCGCTCCTTTGTCTGTGTGAATTCCTTTACGATCGCGTCCCCGTTGCCGATGCCGCTCTCTTCGATCTTGATCTTCAGGCGTTCGATATCGCGGCGGCGCTTTTCCTGCACCGATCGCTCCTCGGAAAGCGCTCCTTCGGGGATCGCGTTCTTGTCCCACGCGTGAACCGCTGCACCAATGAGCGCAATGCCCTCACGCACTTCTTCTTCGAATCGCTGACGAAGTCCGGTGAGCTGACCTCGTGCGGCGTTCGCTGTATCCAAATGGGCGCGTACTTCGCGAACCTTTCCCGCGAGCTCTACCGATTCACGCTCTGCTGCGAACGATGCTTCGCGGCTCTGTGCGATACCTGCGCGAGCCATATCGATATCGGTCTGTAATCGTGCCTCTTCGGCCTCGATATCCTTGAGAGCAACGGTCAGGCGCTCTACCTGCTGTTTTACTTCTTGATTGGTTTCGGGAGCGGTGCCGGCAAGCCCGTCGACGAACGCACGGATGCGACCGCGTACACCGACAACGAGTTCGCGCATTTGGGATACATCTGCGGCACGCTCAGCACCGGAGAGCGTGTCGTCGACTTCGAGAACGAACTGTCGCACGTGCGGCACCGGCACAATGGATTCCACCGTAATGTTCGTTGCTTCGATCGCACCTTCGGCGCGCCCGAGCTCTCGCGCGATCTCTTCGCGACGACGACGCGTTTCTGCAACGCGTTGATTGAGTTCCTGCACACGACGCTGCAATTCTTGTGCGGCATCATCACCGCCACGCCCGGATTTGCCCGACGCCTCTCGCAATCGCTCATTGAGCGACTTGAGCTCGTGCTCATGCGCTCGGGCGTCATCCAAGAGCCGCGCGTCTTCCTGCGTAAGGTATGCATGCTCGCGTGCCAGATAGTCTGCGAGCTTGGCAGCAAGGTCGTCTTTCATTTCGCGCGCCTTCTCGATCTTTTCTACCTGCACGCGCAAAAAGTTGAGGTGCGGCGCGATCTCGCGGCGAAGCGATTTTGTCTTGTCGATATTTATACCGGTCTCTTCGAGCTTTCTCTCGCTCTCGGCCTTCTTGTGCTGGTAGAGCTTAAGACCAAGTGCGTCTTCTACCATTTCGCGGCGTTCTCTTGGAGATGCATTCAAAATGCGATCCGCCTCGCCTTGCGAAATGATCTGATACCCGGAGCCTCCGATATTTGCCCCCGCAAGCAAGCGGATCACATCCTTGAGTCGGACCGCGGTGCCGTTCAACAGATATTCGTTCTGACCATCGCGATACACAATGCGCTCGATAGCGACTTCTTTGAAATCAATGTCCAAAAGCCGCGTCGAATTATCGAACGTGACTTTGACGCCGGCACGATTGCCGCGCCCGAGCGTGGGTGAGCCTCCCCAGATGAGGTCCTCGCCTTTTTTGGAACGCATACTCTTCATCGACTGCTCGCCAAGCACGAACCGGAACGCTTCGGCGACGTTGGATTTGCCTGAACCGTTGGGGCCCACGATCGATGCGATGGGCGACGTAAAAACGAGTTCGGATTTTTTGCCGAACGATTTAAACCCCGATAGCTCTATCGATCTCAGATACACCCGCCAATTGTATCAAAGCAAATCACCTGCGTGCCGAAGCGCGCAGGTGACGAGTTGCAAAGAACAACCGAGTGGACGAACTACCTTGCCCGGGCCGTACGTTCTGCGGGGGCAGCCTGTTGTTCGTCGAGGCCGCGAAGCGTGAATTCAACGAGGAACACCCTCGTCAGTTTGCCGATGTTAACCGTGATGCCGCCGGGATCGGCCAACGGCATGTTGGGATCCAGGATCCGGCTTTCGCACGGTCCCGTTCGCTTGTACCAGATGTCATCGCGACGAAATCGTGAACCGATCGCCACACGATCGAATTGGACCGGTGAGGACGTTAGCTGATAGACACGTCCTCCGACAGCGAATTCCCGCCCCATTGGCACGTCCTGCATACGGCACTTCCTTTTACCGATGCGAGCTTCTGTCATACCCCGAATTTCAAGAATAGGCGCAGTCTCCGGCATGTTTTCTCCCCTGGTTTGATGCCGCCACTACTCTGCCACTATCGTTCTCTCGAATCAAGCATTAAACGATTAAAGCGAGCGGATACGCTGCGTATCAAAACCGTTCGCAAGGACGACGGTCCGAGATAGAGCGAAAATTCAGCAGAATTTTACGCGGGTTTTGATAAGCAGCGTGTCGCGAGCGTCCTACCATCCCTTTGCCGCAAGCGCCTTCTCCGCCGCCGCCTGCTCACTCTCCTGCTTTGATCTACCCTCGCCCATTGCTACGCGCTCAGAACCCAAACGCACCGCCGTTACGAACACCTTGTCGTGATCCGGTCCTGTCTGGCTTACGACTTCGTATATCGGTGTAAATCCGAGCTTCTCCTGCGACATTTCCTGCAGCTTACTCTTTGCGTCCTGCCACAAGCGGTTCGCGACTACGTTGTCGGTCTTGTGGAACAATTGTTTTGATATGAAATCGCGCGACGCCGGATACCCCGCGTCCAGATGGATCGCTCCGATGATCGCCTCGAATGCATTTGCAAGAATGATCTGACGTGCGCGGCCCGTGTCGCGCGACTCGCCTTTACTCAAGAGTAAAAATTCGTTCATACCGAGTGACTGTGCCGCTTCCGCAATGGACACCGTGTTCACGAGTGCAGCGCGGAACGCGGTCAGTTCACCCTCGGGCTTATCCGGATACTTGTTGTACAGGAATTCCGTGACCACTAATTCCAAGATCGCATCCCCCAAGAACTCGAGACGTTCATTGTGCTCGCGACCGCTGCCGCGGTGTTCGTTGAGGTACGAACGGTGTGTGAACGCCTGCTCCAACAGCGCGCGGTTTCGGAATGTGTAGCCGATCTTTGATTCGAACGGGGTGAAATCCATACCCGCTCGTTATTTGCTGTCTCGGATCTTGGCGAGCGCCTTGATCGCCGGGATCACTATCTTGGTCAGCGAGTCATCATAAAAATTCAAGTCGCCAACGGCCGCGAGCGGAAACCACTGTGCGTCGTCGAGTCCGCCTGACGGTCCGAGCTTAATGTCGGTGAATGGCGATTTAGCGAGGAAGTAGGTCACGCGCTTTTTCTTTTTGCCGCCCGAGATTTTGGAATCGTTCGCGATGTATTCATTCACGCCGATCTCCTCGACGATCGTGATGTCGAGCCCCATTTCTTCTTTGATCTCGCGGATCGCACCCTCCTGCACATTCTCGCCCGGTTCAACCTTGCCCTTGGAGATCGTCCAATGACCGAAAATGTCGTGGACGAATGCCAAATAGTATTCGCCTTCGTTCTCGGCATACACGACAGCGCCCGCGAGCTCCTCAAGTGGCATCTTTGCGGTATTGAGCGGTGCTTTACGAGCGGCGCCTTCGTTCTTCCCCGGCTCTCCGAGCTCCACGTAGACCGCACCGAGCACGCCGTTCACGAACCGGCCGGAGCTTGCACTACCGAACGCCTTAGCGAGTTCGATCGCTTCGTTGATGGCGACCTTGGCCGGTACCTGTGTCCGATCAGCATACAAAAGCTCGGTAAGTCCTACACGCAATATATTTCGGTCGATAGCTGCGATCCTATCCAGCGGCCACTCCGGTGCGGCACGCACGATCACATCATCGATCTCTGCCTGCTTAGCGAACGCTGTCTGGAGGAGATTCTTCATAAACGGCATGTCACTTTCACGCGCGCCGAACTCTTTGGCATAATCTGCCAGTCGTCCGAGACAATCATCCATCGACAAATTGCCGCCGGAAGAGTCGCGTTCGAAAAGCACCTGAAGTGCTACTGATCGTGCGAGGTGTCTATTTGCCATAAACGAAGGAACTGAACACCTCTGTAGTGTACACGGAAAAACATAAACGACTCATGAACTGCGCCAAAAACTGTGGATTTAATTAAAAAGACTATCCTCTCGGATAGTCTTTTGTTTGTTATTTTGCAGCCTCTGCTGTCTTGTCCTCTCGGATCTGGCCGCTCGCGCGGAGCTCCGTTTCCTTGCGCTTTGCTCGGCGCTGGTCGCGCTTTGCTCGGGCAACAACGTCGATGATCATCTTGCCGCGGTACATGCCTGTTTCAGGATCAACGCGATGTCGAAGGTGGGTGTTGCCTGATTTGTCCGAAGTAACACGGGACGTTGTAAGCCCATGATGAGAACGCCGCTTGGCGGTCTGAGATCGGTTACGTCGCATTCGGATTACCATATTGGGGCGATTATACAGATTGTTTGATATTTGGCAATAAACCCCGCTTTTACGGCATATAAAAGGGCCGCGAACGCCTCCGCGGCCCCATCTGTACTCCTTGCACCCGTCTTGAGTTCTCCTTAGATAGGCACCCCGCCAAGGTACCGTGATCCGACCGCAATATCCTCGCGTACCGAGTACACAACCTCGAACTGGTACACAAAGTACTGCCCTTTTGACTCATACCGACGCTTCATTCCACGAGCTGCAGGGTTCACGAGCTTGCTCCAGTAGAACTTCGTGGCAGAGACCAGTCGGTCCCTTAAACGACCGAGGAACAACCTGATCTCGAGATGCATCAGCGGCTCGATCTCTACCAAGGTGAGCCGCAAAAAAAGCTCCGGATTCGCCCTCGATGAATACCGCACTTGGTATCCCGCATCGTCACCCGTTTCCGGAGACTTCCACACGCTGCCGGATTGGTAGTGCTCGATCGTAAGCGCACCCACCTCGGGAATGTGGACCAGCTTGTAGTGGCCGACACGCTCGACTTCGGTGTTGCCGACGTGTTTGATTGTATGATTTTCCCCATCATCTATCCCGATGTCTCCGATACCTGCAGCGTACGCATTTTGACCCGCGCCCGGATAATTCGCCTCTATTTTGAGCGAGTCCACACGGATACGCGGACTCGCAGGAATGCCGAGTCCGAAATCCACCACCACCTGCGCATCATTCAACCAATCGTCGGACTCTCCTTTGACCAAGCGGTCGATGGCGGCATTCAAAAACATCCGGTCGTGTACGGGTGCGTTCACGATACTGTCCCCCTGTTATTCGTCCGACGAAATGGTGCCCTGCGTGACCGATGAAGTCAAACGAGTGCAGAATGATGCGCGATGCAATACAGATAAGCCGGAACGCGCGATCGCCTTGCGGTGTGCGAGTGTCCCGTATCCTTTGTGTTCGTTGAACTGATATTCGGAAAAGCTTTCCGGCAAACTCTCCATGAGCCGGTCCCGCGTGACCTTGGCAATAACGGATGCGAGTGCGATAGCCGGAACATTCTCGTCCCCGCGGATGAACGATCGTTGTTGCCAGTGATCCGGTACGCGCAGCCCCGCATCCAGCAAGACTTCTGCCTTGTCCGGACTAATACCAAGTCGGGTGAGCGAGACCGCCGCCGCCTCGTGTGCAGCGTTCACAATACCAATGGAATCTATGACCGGCGCATCAACGAACGCGGCCGCATGTTTCAAGCGGCCGTGGGTAACAATGTATTCGTAGAGGATCTCGCGCTGCTGAGCCGACAGCTGCTTGGAATCACGGAGCCGCGGCTCGCCTCGCGTGGTCACGAGCGCATATGCAACTCGCCAATCCAGGTCCAGGGGCATCATGACGGCTCCGACACAAACGGGCCCGGCTAATGCACCGCGTCCCGCCTCGTCGATACCGATGACGTATCTCATTACCTCTAAATAATAGCAAAGACCGCGCACCTGCGCGGTCTCTGAAAGTGCATATCTTCTTCATGTAGCCCTGTCAGGCAGAAAAGGCGGCGCCCACGCTCGCGACGACCGCCCCGGCAATTCCGACCACGACGATACAGACTGCGGCAACGACCGTTCCGACAAAGGAGACGATCCCGATAACTAGGTAGCGATCCTTGGTGCTCTTCATTGCGTCCTCCCGGGAATACGCGTTTATGATGGCATTCCGTCACCACTCTAGGACGCCCGTGCACAACGGTCAATACATAGAATGGATGTCCGATCGCCTCGATCAATTTCGAGACATCGGTTTCATATACGCGTCAGCGGCCTCTTCCACAAGCTTCCGTATGCGCTCATCGGCACGAGCAAGCCAGTCTCGGGCAGTCACAGCCTGCAGATCGATCTGATAGAAGTAGCAGTATGCAAGATCGACCGACACGATCGTAGACATCTTGCTCAGGATCGAATGCTGCAGATTATCGAACGATCCGATATTGCTCGGCGCGACATGATTGCGTAATCGTACGAGAAAATACAGATAGTCTCGGTTGGTCGGCGTATCTTTTTCGGCGCCGACTACCCCGTCGAGGTAATCGCAGAGCGCGTGCATTCGCCGTCGCTCCTCCTGAGCCTCATTGCCGCGTACCCATACGGCGCGTTTACCACGCAGAACCAGTGCCGCAAGGAATAGGTCGATGAACCTGTCTATGGACGGAGCTTCAGATGTTGCGATCATTGGAATCCCCTCTCTTTCTGTCAGAACAATACACCTGGCATCTGTGCAGGCAATGGGTCAAGAGGGAGAAAATCGCATCGGGTATACCCCATTAGATAAGCGATCTGACTCGCGGCGTAGACACGAACCTTGAGATAAGGTCCGATAACTTGTCCAAAACCGCGAGAATATCTAACGGGGTATACTGCCCGTATGTCGCGTGCTGACTTCGTCCATTTGCATACACATTCACACTATTCGCTCCTCGAAGCGATCCCCAAAATAGAAGATCTTGTCGCGGCGGCAAAAAAGGACGGACAAACAGCACTCGCCCTCACCGACGCCGGCAACATGTACGCCGCGATCGAGTTCTACAAAGAGTGTAAGGACGCCGGTATCAAGCCGATAATCGGCGTGGATTTCTTTGTGGCACCGCGCACTCGTCACGACAAGGAGCATCGCATCGACGACAAGACATCGCGTCTTGTGCTGCTTGCCAAGAACATGACCGGCTACCGCAATCTTTTGCAGGTCGTCTCGCGCGCGTATCTCGAAGGTTTTTATTACCGTCCGCGACTGGATCGTGAACTGATCGAGCAATACAAAGAGGGCCTTATTGCGATCCTGCCGTCATTCGGTGGCGAACATGCCAAAGCCCTCAAAGACGGCAACGATGACCGCGCACGCGAATCGCTCGATTGGTACAAGAAACAATTCGGCACTGATTGTTTCGTCGAGATAACGCGCCACCACGAGGTCGAGGGCCACGAGGAGCGCATGCAAAAGATCATCGAACTGGCGCAGAGCGCCGATATTCCGCTCGTCGCCGCACACGATACCTACTACCTCACACAGGAAGACGCTATCGCGCGTGAGCTCGTGACCAAGATCCGATCCGGCGGCACGTTGAACCGAGACTTCGAGGGCACCGCCAATGATTTCTCGTTCATCTCGCAAGACAAAGCAAAATCCCTGTTCAAGGACCTGCCCGAAGCACTCGCGAATACCACACGGATCGCAGATATGTGCGATCTCGAGCTCAAGCTCGGCACGTGGGTATTCCCCGACTTCCTGATCAAGAACGGTAAAAGCGCCGACGAAGAACTAAAAGAGCTCGCGTATTCCGGGTTCGAGCGCAGGGGAGTCGCGCGCGACGAAGTCGCACTCACCCGTATCGAGTACGAGCTCAGTGTTATTTCCAAAAAAGGGTACTCGCCCTACTTTCTCGTGGTTTCCGATCTCCTTCGTCATGCCAAAGAGAACGGCATCCTGACCAACATCCGCGGCTCCGTCGCCGGCTCGCTCGTCACCTATCTATCCGGTATTACGAATGTGAATCCGCTCGAGTACGGACTTCCCTTCGAACGATTCCTGAATCCTGAGCGACCCTCCGCTCCCGATATCGACATGGACTACGCCGATAACCGGCGCGACGACATGATCGACTACGTGCGGCAGAAGTACGGCGATGATCATGTGGCACAGATCGGCACATTCGGCACCATGATGGCTCGCGCAGCTGTGCGCGATGTGTCGCGCGCTCTCGGTCATCCGTATGCTCTCGGCGATGCAATAGCCAAAATAATTCCGTTCGGTAAACAGGGATTCCCTGTCACGATCAAAGGCTCACTCGAGGAAGTCCCTGAGCTCGCCGAGCTCTACAAACGCGATGCAGACGCGCGCGAAGTGCTGGATCTTGCGCAGAAGATCGAGGGCAACGCACGCCACGTGGGCGTACATGCCGCGGGCGTGGTTATTGCACCCACTCCGGTCACGGACTTCGTGCCGATCCAACCCGATCCAAAGGGGGGCAAAAAGATCACGCAGTACGACATGCATGCCGTCGAAGACGCCGGTCTGCTAAAATTCGACTTCCTTGGCCTTACGAACCTTTCGATCCTCGCCGACGCGGTCGCGCGCGTAAAAGAGAGACTCGGTGTCGAAGTGGATCTCGATAACTTCCCGCTTGAAGACAAGAAAACATTCGAGATGCTCTCGCGCGGCGAAACACTCGGCGTGTTCCAACTCGCGGGCGGCGGCATGACCGCGTATCTGGTGGACCTCAAGCCGACTGTCATTCACGATATCAACGCGATGGTTGCGCTCTACCGCCCGGGACCGATGAACTTTATTCCGCAATATATCGAGCGCAAAAAGAATCCGAAGCTCGTCACCTACCTGGACCCGCGAATGGAGGCGATCCTCAAGAATTCCTACGGCGTAATCACCTACCAGGACGACGTGCTGCAGATCGCGATCGACCTTGCCGGCTACTCGTGGCTCGAAGCCGACAAGTTCCGAAAGGCGATGGGTAAAAAGGTGCCTGCAGAAATGGCTGCTCAAAAAGAAAAGTTCATGGCCGGATGCTTGGAACGCGGTATGAAGCCCGCAGTCGTACAGACGCTCTGGGAACAGATCGAAACATTCGCCGCCTACGGATTCAACAAAGCGCATGCCGCGAGTTACGGCAACCTTGCCTACAAGACCGCGTACATGAAGGCGAACTACCCCGTCGACTACATGGCGGCAGTACTCACGGCGGATGCCGGTGATGTGGAGAAAATTTCCGAGGTCATCAATGAATGCAAGCGCATGGGCATTTCTATTTCCCCGCCGTCGGTCAACGAGAGCAAGGGCAACTTTACCGTCATCGACGAGAACACGATCCGATTCGGACTCTATAGCATCAAGAACTTCGGCACGGGCGTCGGAGACTCGATCATTGCTGAGCGTGATAAGAACGGACGATTCGAAGACATATCTGATTTCGTGTCCCGCATCGCCGACAAGAACCTCAACAAGAAATCATTAGAATCCCTTATTCAGAGCGGCGCGCTCGACGACTATGCCGAGCGCGGGGTCCTGATGCACAACATCGAGCGACTTCTGGAATTCCACCGCGAACTCACCAAAACACCGGTCGACCAGGGCAATCTGTTCGGCGGACTCTCAACCGCTCCGGCCCTCGCGAAGCTCAAACTCGATCCGTCGCCGGACGTGCCGACCGATACAAAGCTTGCGTGGGAAAAAGAATTGCTCGGCCTGTATATCTCGGGCCATCCGCTCGATAAACACGCGGCCAAACTCTCGAATGCAAAGAACAGCATCAAGCATGCAAAGGAGCATTTGAAGAATGTGGAAACGGTCATCGCGGGATACGTAGAGACCGTACAGACCATTCTGACCAAGAAGGGCGAAAAAATGGCGTTCCTGAAGATCTCCGATCTCTCGGATTCTATCGAGGTCGTGATATTCCCCAATCTCCTCAAAGAACACGACGCGCTCATCACGTCCGGCAACTGCATCATGCTCAAGGGCAAGATCTCAGAAAGGAACGGAGAAGACAGCTTTGTCGCAGAAAAAGCCAAGGCACTATAGACAGCGACTTGTAGATGTGGTTAAACAAGGACTGTTGTAACTAGGAGGAATTTGTATTGTCGCTTCAGACCCACCGTCTCATATTCAGTCGCTGCATGAAGGCGATAACCCCGGTTCACGCGCGGGGCGCCGACAGCGCGACCGAAGAAGAGCAAGAATCCATTCGGATCGCGTGCGTCAGATTGCGAGACTATCTTCGCGAATTGATCAGTATCGAGCCGAGCGAGGTAACAATTACGACCTTGCGGGAAGCGCTTCGCGAAATGCACCCGGATATGCCCTACACGCATCCGCTCTTGATCGTGCGCGACGTCGCAGACGTCGTCGTAACGCTCGAGCGACTGCTCGAGAACAAATCACGCTCGGACGAGATCAAGATTCTCGAAGCACATTCGTTCTGTATGCATCTTGCTGAACCGGGACCGAACACGGGCACCGGAAAGTAAGAACACATCGTCGGCGGGAGCATTGTCTCCCGCCGTTTTTGATAAAAAAGTATTGACATCACGCGCACAGGATTTAAGGTACACACACGTACCGATGGGGTGCGAGTTCAAAGAAGGAACGGATGCAATGAAAGCTGCAAATGTTTCCGACATTCAGATTGTGCCGGATGCGTTCGCGAGGGCCGGACTGGTCCTCAAACAGCTCAATGCTGGGGAAT
>JAGOTU010000060.1 GCA_018061585.1 Minisyncoccota bacterium
AAAGAAGGAGAACTTTGTTAACGGTGAGTATTTAGATGAATGGCTCATGGAGAAATTTGTTCGCTAGACGTGAACCTGACGTTATGACACGAAAACACAAGAACGAAACTTCGTGGGGCGGCGTAGCTGCTTGGTACGAGGAGCATCTGAAGGGTGAGGATACGTATCATGCAAAAGTAATTGCACCGAATCTGATGCGGATACTTGATCCGAAGCAGGGTATGAAGGTGCTCGATATCGGGTGCGGCGAAGGGTACTTTACGCGACTCATAGATGCCTCGGGTGCGTATGTGGAAGGGGTAGACATCGCAAAGGAGCTGATTGCAAAAGCAAAGGCAGCGTCACCCGACGTCGTGTTCCACGTAAGCTCGGCGGAGAATATGTCAGTGATCAAAAGTGAATATTTTGATGCGATCACCTGTGTACTCGCGCTGCAGAATATGGAGAAGCTCGATGCGGTGGTAAAAGAGTGTGCCCGAATTCTGAAACCGAAAGGGAGAGCGCTATTTGTACTGAATCATCCTGCGTTCCGTATCCCTAAACAAACGGCATGGGGCTGGGATGATGCCGCGAAGGTGCAGTATCGGCGAGTAGACGGGTACCTGTCTCAGGCGCGCGTTTCGATAGATATGACACCGGGAAAAAAGACCAACGATTCTACGTGGTCGTTCCACCGATCGATGCAGGACTATATGAAAGCATTTGCGAGTGCCAAATTCGCTATCACACGTTTAGAGGAATGGATCTCTCACAAAAAAAGCGAGAAGGGTCCGCGAGGACCTGCAGAGGACATCGCGCGAAAAGAGTTTCCGCTCTTTATGTGCATCGAGCTCACGAAACTGAGCTAGACATATTCCTATGAAATTCCTTCGACACATCGGGATGCTTGCTTCGGTATCGATCATCAATACCGTGCATTACACGCGCTATGCGCTCGGCGTGCTGCGAGGGGAGACTGAAGTGCACGGCGTGCGTCTCATTATTGTGGATGAGCGACGCGTGTTACTGGTGTCTCATTGGTATGCGCCATTCGCATGGACATTGCCAGGAGGCGGCGTGAACAAAAACGAAACTCCGGAAGAAGCAGCGATGCGTGAGGGGAGGGAAGAGACGGGTCTTACGATCAACTCTATAGCAGGGGAGATCGGTACATACACCGGGAAGCTAGGTAAGGCGGATCGCGTCACGTTCTATTACACCGGCGACTTTTCGGGCGACATCGCCATGCGGCCAAACCTCGAGATTATGGCGCGAAGCTGGTTCGATCTGGATTCGTTGCCGGACGATCTTTCGCCGGGAAACCGTCGTCGCATCGAGGCCTACCGCGACGGCAAACGAGGGGAGACGGGTGAATGGTAATAATTGACGGAAATCTGATTACGTGGCATTGTATTTGAAGCCTTTTAAACCCATTTCTCAAGAGGGAGCCAAAAATGTCACGAGCAGCTGAAGTTGAAAGGCCTGCGCCAAGTACAGACCAGTTGCGATACATGCTGCGGTGCGGTAGTCGCTTCACCCTGGGTTATGCCGGAAGTGATGTTCGGCAAACTGCGGCCGTTATATCTGAGTACGTCGATTGGCTTGAATTCGAGTTCGAAGGACCGTCCGGAAAACCGGCCGAACCTCGCAAGTATATCGGCGTGTCCACCGCGGCATTTCGGGCGTCGATCCTTGCGGAGCTTCCGCAGCTTTCTACTCGTGAGGCTGAAGATCGCGGCTACAGGTAAAGGGGAAAGCTACATGACTGAGCCGACGACTGAGAGAAGACCTGCTCAAGCGGGTAATCCGTACATACAAGGGATACACGAGGCGGCTCAAGACTGGGCACGTATCACGTGTAAGGTATGCATCGTCTTTATCCTGACGATGATCTGGTTCAATCTCACGATGGAGCCGGATCAGCAGATCTCCGACTGGGTACAGGAAGATGAACTCCTGGGCGTTGTTCCGAGGTGGTTCCTGATCTTGATCGCGATCGCCGTCTTTTGACGCGCCACGGTCAAACAAAATAGCGGCATCCGATTGTAGTGCCGCTATTTCCTTTTTCTGAAGAGCAGTTCTCTATCGCTGTCGGAACCACAGCCACTCGAAGACGAATCGGGGAGTGCGTGCGTAGTAGTCTTCGGCTTCCTTGCCCCACCGGGCTAGAGTTTCCTTTTCCTGGAACCGGCCGGCGGTCAGAATGAGGACCATAAACAACGCCCACAATGACCAAAAGATCGGGTCGCGCAGATCGGCATAGAAGAACGTGGCGCAGAGCGCGATGAACATGCCGTGGTACATCGGGTGACGGGTGAGAGCGAACAGATCCGTTGTGATAAGTCGCGCCTCGCTCGGGTTCCGGTAGATGCGGACCATCGAAGTAACCATAATGAGGATACCCACCAGGTGAACCCCAGAAGCCCAATCGAGCTTCATGCCGAAGTTGACCATTTTGTCCCATTTGAATCCGCCGACATAACCGGGGATGATGCCCCACAGCAGGATCATTGGTAATTGAAACATCGCACCGCGATGAATGTTGCGTCGAACTGCAGCGTGATCCATGGTCGTCATCTCCTCATCACTTCTTTCTGGTGCTGCGCAGGATGGCGCGCTGGGACTTGGGATCCTGTAGATCGCGATTCAGTGCGCCGGTCTGGCCGGCCCCGAACGCTGTCACGCGGTAACCGCCGCGAAAGACCTCAATTCGACCCTCCTCGATGCATTCCGGGCACGATCCGGGCGAGCCTTGTCCGTGGAAGTAGCAGTCAGCCATCGTAAAGCCTCCATTTCAATTGTATTGTGCCGCAGACACTATTTCTCTTTAGTGAATCAGTGTCAATGCGAGGCCCTTTAGATCGATTGACACCACATGAAGACAAGTTCATGCTTACCCGCATATGACATCAACCACACGGTACATCCTTATTGGCGTCGGTATCGTTATTCTCGCTGTAGCTGCATACACGGTACGCGATAACTCGCGATCGGGGACAGAGTCGATGACAGCCGAGCAGGTAGTCGATCTCGAAGTCGCAGCTCAGCAGGAATTCGAAGCAAACGGGGGAAAGTACACTGATTAATTTTTAGCGACTCCCCCGGACGCCCTAAAAAGAGGGGAGGCGACCCCTATCCGAAACCGGCAATAATCCTCTGCCGGTTTTTTTGGTACAACATTGAGCGTCAAATATTTGGTACAGAAATCATGTGCGTTCAAGGAAAAGGGAACGTCGCAAAAAATTCCCGTGGTACCGAGATAAAGATGAAGGGAATGGTGTAATGAAGAAATGCTATACGTCGCACAATATATCTTTTGCGACGCTTAGGCACAGGAACTGGGCCGTAGCGCCGGTTCAGTCAAAGCCTCGATCCTGCACTCCTCTGCTCGGTATCAAGCTTTGAGGCGCGTCATGGTAGGTTCCTCTATCTGTCCCTGTACGCCTGTATTCTCTGTTCTGATTACCCTGATGCCATATGTCATTGAAGCCGTGGCTCAAGGCCGTATATAGCCCTGGCCGGGTCCCCCAAATTCCCCAAATTCCGGGGGAGTCGCTTCCCTGCTCAATCCGAGATGCATCCGAGATATCCAGTATCTTGGCCGTATCTCGGAGATCAGCTAGCGCGGCTCAAAGGGTGAGGTGTATAGTTTGCGCCGGTAAAACAGGCACCATAGAGAGGGTCAAACCATGGTTCGAGCGGTCTATATTGGACTTTTGCTCGCCTTGGTATGGATCCAGGGCGCGAGCGCAGAGCCGGCTATTCCATCGTGCGAGAGACTTCGGGCAGCATATGATCAGCTCACAAGCGCGCCGATCTCTGCTGAAGACGGCAGTCTTTCGATCGCGGTCAACGCGCTCGCTGACGGCGGATTCATGTGGACGGATCGCACGTACACACAGCAGTCAACCCGCGAAGATATTGCGGAGCATTTGAAAAAGCTTCCGCCACTCGATGCGCTCATCTGGGTTTTCCATCGGTACGACGAACTTGAGTTGTACCTGTTCAAGCATTGCGGGTTCAAGCAGACGGACCACAAGGACATCCGTTTGATGAACCCGAAGCCGGTCACGCCAACGTGCAAAGCGCCGGCAGAACTGCCCAAAAAGCTCCTTAAATGACTCCGGATCAGTAGCCGGGACCCTGGGTTCGCCCCAGGGTTTTTCTTTTGTCGCCAGAGGGTAGACTGAATGCATGACGAAAATTGAGAAATTCCGGGGGAGTCTCTCCCCTTCGGAATCAAGACTTTTCACGCGACTCAACTCGCCTGCAAAAATTCAGGATTATTTAAATACAATTCCATTTAATCACGAAGAAAACGGCGAGACGTACATGTCGCCGCGTCGAACTATCGAGGCCGGCACCGCTCACTGTTTTGAAGGCGCTTTACTTGCGGCAGCCGCTTTGATGTACCACGACCAAAAGCCGCTCATTATGGATCTTCAATCTGCACGAGGTGATACGGATCATGTCGTTGCCATCTTTAAGCAAGGCGGTCGCTGGGGCGCGATATCAAAAACGAATCACGGTGTTCTGCGCTATCGCGAGCCGGTTTACGCGACAGTTCGCGAGCTTGCACTCTCCTACTTTCACGAATATTTTTTGCAGGTAAACGGTAAGAAGACACTGCGCGCGTACTCGCAACCGTTTGACCTTTCTAAATACAAACCCTCCGTTTGGTTCGCTGCCGAGGATGAGCTAGTCGATATTGTAAATGATCTCGAGGATTCAATTCACTATCCAATAGTCACCGGATCTCTAATAAAAAAGCTCCGCAAAGCGGATGCCATCGAAGTATTAATGGCGACTCACGAGGAGTTTCCAAAAAAGCGAAAATGATAGAATAGGAGGACTGCCCGACTATTCACCCTGGGCAACCCTCCGATGCCCCGCCCCGGGCTGTGTACGGAGGGTATTTTTTGCCTTCTTACGCAGAACGAACAAAGTCCGAAAGGTTACTTTCGGACTTTTGAGTCGAGGGGTAAACATTTGCGAAGCAAATTACCCAGGCAAATATGCCATCGGATTGAGATAGCCGGAGATCGGTACGACCGGCATGATCGCGTTCGAGCATGATGTCTTTGATTTGGTCGCGCTACCAAGATTTATGATCTGTGTTGCCGACGACACGTAGACTCCAAAGTGCAGGTGCGGACCGGTCGCGTACCCGGTTTCGCCGGAGTAACCGATCACCTGACCTGTCGCGACCGATTGTCCGGTCGATACTCCGATCTGCGACATGTGGGCATACATCGTGCTCAATCCGTTTCCGTGCTTGATCATCACCCACTTACCGAACGAATAGCATCCGCGAACGGTATCCGTATTTCCAGTGCCCACAACAACGCCCGAGAGCGCAGCCTTGAGCGGCGTGCCGATCGATGCTGCAAGATCTATACCGTTGTGGCCTTTGCCGTTATACGCGCCACCGCGCGCAAATGCGGTGTCACCGAACGTCTGTGTCACACGTACCTGGTCCATGGGCCATCGCAAGACTCCTTTTCCGGCCGGGGTGATCTGGTCCGGGTTGATCGTGTAATT
>JAGOTU010000008.1 GCA_018061585.1 Minisyncoccota bacterium
ACGGCCAGATTTCAGTATGAGGATGTTTCCTCATGCTGCCTATCTGCCCGCCACCCCATTAATAGAGGCACTCTATCAGGAATACACGGCACTTGCCATGAATCCGGATTATAGGCATAGTCGAAACAGCTCTATAGAGGGAGAAGTGCCATGAAGACAGACCGACCGACCTTTGTGTTGCTTTCGTTCTGGACCACCATCGCCGCTTTTGCGATGTTCACCGCTGCGTATGTCCCTACCACGATCGAGGGCAAAATGGTGGCGCTCGGCGTATTGTGGTTCGTAACGCTGCTCGTCGTCGGCAGGCCGTTTATTGCCGGCATCTGCAGCGACAAGGAAAATACCGTGTCCGAAGCGGTGGTGGAGCGAGGCATCATGCTGGTTTTGACTGCATCAACGCTCGGCGCCGTGTACTGGATGACCGACGTGTGGCTCGTGAATTCGTTGACTTGCATTGCCTGTGCAGCGATCGTTACTGTCGCGGTAGGTCACGCACACGATTTTTCTGCACGTGATGTTCACGAAACCCAGCTACGAGTGTTCTACAGCGTACCTGTTATCGTGGCGATCGTGCTGCCGTGTGCGTTCATGGCCGGCACGTCCGTATGGTTCATCATCGGCCTCGCCGGGCTTACGAGTGTCGCGCATATGATCTACGGTAGCAAGCTCGATGCCGCTGAAGTCGCGGCCCCGGCTAAAGTCGTGCAGCTCGTTCAGTCGGCATGAGTCCCTGAACCTCTATTTTGTACAGCCGCGCAGGGATGCGCGGCTTTTGTTATGCGGGGTTACGGGCGACAATTCGTGCTACGATATTGCGTCATGAGACTCTTTATATTTCCGGTCCTGATCACCCTCGCCGCCTGCGTAGGGGCATTCTTCTGGGGTGGATATGAAGCTTTGTTCCTGGTCGTATTGCTCGCAATTCTGGAAACGACGCTCTCCTTCGACAACGCAGTCATCAATGCGAAGATCCTCGCTCAAATGAGCCCTCTCTGGCAGCGCCGGTTCCTGACGTGGGGCATTATATTCGCGGTATTCGGGACCCGATTCGTGCTACCTATCATCATTGTGGCGGTTGCTGTGTCACTCTCCCCGCTCGCGGTAGCAAAACTCGCATTCTTGGACCCTGTAGCATACGGCGACCACATTGCAGACGCACATGTCGCTATTTCCGCCTTCGGCAGCGCGTTCTTGATGTTGGTGTCGCTCAAATACTTTTTCAATCGTGCAAAGACCATGCACTGGATCGAAGCTGTTGAGGAACGTCTATCGAGCTGGGGACGCATCGAGGCGATCGAACTTGCTCTCACGCTTGGCGTGTTGCTCGTCTGCGCGCTGATAGTTCCTTCTGAAGAGGCCGCAACACTGCTTATTGCCGGGATCGTCGGCGTGATCATCTTCGTGATCATGGAAGGTGTGACACATTCATTTACCACCGCGCAGGTGGCGTCCGGGGGATTAGCTCTGTTTATCTACCTCAACGTGCTCGACTCCGCATTCTCTCTCGACGGCGTGGTGGGAGCTTTTGCGGTCACGAATTCGCTCCCCGTCATCATCGCGGGCCTTGGTATCGGCGCACTCTTTGTTCGTACATTCACTATCGCGCTCGTACGAGCAAAGACACTGACAACGCTCGTCTATCTCGAACATGGTGCACACTGGGCGATCTTCGGTCTCGCGCTCGCGATGATCGCGGGGATCTTCGTGGATGTTCCGGAGGTCATTACCGGTCTTGTCGGATTTGTATTCGTGGCGCTCTCGTACTTTTCGTCACGCAAAGCACGTAACATGCTTGCTTAGTCCACGAATAGCCTGGCCAAACGAATATCTTCGAATGAATGCGCTCCTTTGAGCGCCTGAAAGATCGGCGTGAGTGCCGTGATCTTTTTCTTTTTGATCAGCGAGATAATAGGTTTGAGCTCTTTCTTTTTCGCATCGGGAATGAGTCCGTCGAGAGCCGCCGTCGGCAACTTCTCCCCTTGTTTGAGCTGCTCCAAATGCGATACGATCGTCCCCGGTTTCAATTTGCGCTCGATCGCGATCTCTTCGAGTGAGAGATTTTTTAGCACGAGTTCAAGGGTCGCTGTTGCGGTATCGATACGCTCCCCTTTTGGTGCGACAGATACGCCGCCACGAGGGTCTCCGCCGAGGGCCTCGATAAATGCATCAGAAAATTCCTTGAGTTCACGATCCGGCATCGTATCGAACTTTTTTCGTGCTGCAGCGGAATTCAATTTGAAATTCGTGTCCTGCACAGCGACTTCCGGATGAATTTGTAAAGCGCGTTCGTTGTACCCTAGGAGGTAGAGTCCGGAGAGTTCACGAACACGAGAGAGGGCGACATATCCTTGTCCGAACTCAAATGCTTGCGAGAGATCGACCGCTGCGCTGTCGAGTGTCATCCCCTGGCTTTTGTGCACCGTAACAGCCCACGCGAGCCGAAGCGGCACCTGGGCCACGCGCGCAAGCACTTTGCCGCCGTCGGTGACCGACCACTCTGCGGGTTGCGCGAGTATGGTTCGTCCGGTGTTCGTACGAACTACAGGCCCGATATCTTTGAGTTCGATCACTTCACCGAGCGTACCGTTTGCGTATGACCCATCGAGCGCGTTCTTCGTGAACATGACACGTGCTCCGACTTTGAGCGTGAGCTGTTCAGGAGAGAGACAGCCGCGCTTCAGCGCTTCGATGATGTGTGGTGCACCCTTCGATACCATTCCGTACGTCTGGGTCTTTGCCGAGAGGAGGGACAAGCGTTCGGTGTTCTCGCGGTCGACATTCGCGTTATGTGAGTACAGGCGTGCTGCGCTCTCCGGAAGATCGTCGAGATCCGATGCGCGCGTATTGAGTAAATTGTGATGGTCGTCGGTCACCGCTCCCCTCCGTATCGCAGTGAGTAGCGCGAGGAATGGCGCGTCTTCCTGACGGTGCTGTTCGGAGAGATAACAGACGATAGGATTCGCTGCGGTCCATGCAGGAGACGTGTAGGCGAACGATGTGCGTGGTCGGGCGCGCTCCGTAGTCGGCTCTCCGTCGAACGATATTGTCGCGGTATCCTCTGCGGCTTTTTCCGTACGGTCGTTCGCAGAAACCGGTGGCAGTTGAAAAAAGTCTCCGACGAAGACGATCTGCATACCACCCCATGGTTTTTGTGAATGCTTCAACGCGCGTATTGCCTGCTCGGCCATGCCGAGCGTGCGCGAGTCGATCATCGATATTTCGTCGATGATAAGCACGTGCGCTGCTTGTGCTCGCTTAACCAATCGTTCGCGTGAGGTGATCTCATCGATGTCGTATTCGGTGAGATGCCGTTTTACCCCGATTCCTGTCCATGCATGAATGGTCATACCTCCTACGTGGGTCGCGGCGATCCCGGTCGATGCGGTTATCGCAGGTTCGATACCGCGCTCGCGAAGCCATTTCACGTATGCATTTACCGTATGTGTCTTACCGCTGCCCGGTTCACCGGTGAGAAAGACGTTCGCGCCCGTCTGTAGTATTTTCAATGCGACATCTTGAGTCATGCTGGACAAGTGTATCAAACGAAAAAACCGTGCCTTTCGGCACGGTTTTTGGATGGTGGGGTTATTTATCTCCGTCGTTTCGCGAGCTCTCCATGATCTCGTTCTGTACGCCGATCTCGGATGAGTCTTCCGGCGCGTTCATCCGGGGAGTTCCTCGCTTCTGGCCGCCGCGGTAGTTGATGAGGTAGCGACGCGGATCCTCGTCGAGATCGAGGAAGTGATCCGCAGCTGCCTTGAGCATGCTCGACGTCGAGCGGCCGAACGATGCGACTTCTACCTGGCATCCGCCGTGCACCTGCAAATACTTGACCAAGGGTACGAAGTCACCGTCTCCCGTAAAGAGGATCACGGTGTCGAGTTTCGGTGACATGGTGATGGCGTCGACCGCCATACCAACGTCCCAGTCAGCCTTCTTGGCGCCGCCAAAGAACACTTGGAGTTCTTTGGTCGTCGTCTCAATGCCTATTTTGCCGAGTGCTTCAAAAAAGCCCTTCTCTTCCCCGCTCTCCGTCGTAACGACGTATGCGCGGGCACGGATAAGGCGCCGACCGGCGACCGAGTCCTTGAGAACGTTCCCGAAGTTCACGCGGGCGTGATAAATGTTCTTTGCACTATGGTAAAGATTCTGTGTATCGATGAAGACACCGACACGCTGCTCTGGATGTTTAATTATTGCCATAAAATGATGGTTCTACGTGGTAAAGGCCCGAAAAATGATACGGACCGGTAAAAATACCGGGGAAAAGTCTCATGAGACTCCCCAATAGAGGAGTTCGGCTAAAAGGATGCGCCCAATGGATTGTAAATGGGGCGTACCGACCCGAGATCCCGAGGGATCTACTTCTTAAGGCCGAGCTTCTTCACGAGCGTGCCGTAAGCGCGCTTGTTGTTCTCTTCCAAGTATTTCAAATGCTTGCGGCGATCAGCAACGAGACCCAAAAGGCCGCGTCGAGAGTGCTTATCCTTGTTGTTTTTGCTCAAATGAGCAGAAAGCTCTTCGATTCGTCGTGTCAAAATGGCGATCTGCACCTCTGGAGACCCCGTATCGGTGTCGTGGCGCTTCGCCTTCGAGATTTCATTTGCCTTCTTTCGCTTCGTAAGCATGTGAGGAGCATATCATATTAAATGGCTTAATGCAAGGCCCCCGCGGCTTTTGGCCGCGGGGGTCCGAGGGGGCGCTTTGGAGCCTCCGGAGAGGCTAAAACGGGGCTAATTTACTGGCCGGAAGGGGCGGGAGCCGATTTTACGTCTACGAGCTCGACTTCGAATACGATAGTTGAGTTCGCTGGGATGATAACAGCACCGGTTTCCGGGTTTGTGACCGGTTTGTCGCCATAAGCGAGGGCCGGAGGTACCGCCATGACGCGCTGACCACCGATCTTCATGCCATTCACGCCGATCTGGAAGCCCGGGATCATGTCCTGAGAGCCCAAAACGAAGGTAAGCGGCTGATTGTCGTGTGCTGCGGAGCTATCGAATACCGTCCCGTCGGTCAGTTTACCTACGTAGAGTACGGAAACCTGTGAACCCGGAGTAGCCTCCGCACCTGTTCCTACCTTTACCTCCTGTGCTTGGACCTGATCGCCTGTCGCCGCAGTAGATGTGGCGTTCTGCTGACCATTCGCAGCTGACTCTGTTGATTCACCATTCATAAATTTGTAGGTCGCGTAGCCGCCGAGGAGTACCACGATGAGGACGATGACCCAGATAACGATATTGCGTGTGTTCATATCGCCACAGAATACCGCGTGAGCCGCATCACGCAAGGAAAAAGGCAGGGAAAACCCGAATATCGAAGTATGTATACTGCGGATATGGAGCCATTAGCATCGCAGATCCGCCCGAAGACACTCGCCGAGTTCGTCGGTCAGGAACATCTGACGGGTAAAGGAAAGCCGCTACGTGTCGCAATAGAAAAGAAAGAATTGTTTTCGTTCATCTTGTGGGGGCCGCCCGGCAGCGGAAAAACGACTCTGGCTCGCATATATGCGACGGCGCTCGATGCGGAGTTCCACGAGCTCTCCGCCGTCGAGGCCGGTAAGGAGGATATTAAGCGCGTACTCCCGAGCAAGGGAACGTTTTTGAAGAATAAGCCGGTCATTTTATTCGTCGATGAAATTCATCGCTTCAATAAGGCACAACAGGACTTCCTGCTCCCCTTCGTTGAGCGTGGCGACATAACGCTCATCGGTGCGACCACCGAGAATCCGAGCTTTGAGATCATCTCGCCGCTGCTCTCGCGTGCACGAGTATTCGTGTTGAACGAACACAGCGAAAAGGAAATGGAAAAGATCCTTGCCAGAACAAAAATTAAAATGCCGAAAGATGCGCGCGATTGGCTCATACAAATGGCAGCCGGAGACGCACGACAGGCGCTCACCGCGCTGGAAACCGCGGAAAAATTATACGAGGACATCACTATCGACTCGCTCAAGGAGGCGATCCAGTCCACGCATCTCCGCTACGACAAAAAGGGAGAAGAGCATTACAACACCATTTCCGCGTTCATAAAATCGATGCGGGCATCACAGCCGGACGCAGCGCTCTACTATCTCGCGCGCATGGTGGAGGCGGGTGAGGATCCGAAGTTCATAGCGCGCAGGATGGTGATCTTCGCGAGCGAAGACATCGGGCTCGCGCAGCCGACCGCGCTCGTTGTGGCGAACGCCGTCTTCGAGGCCGTGAATAAGATCGGGTATCCGGAGGCGACCATAAATCTTGCGCACGGCGTCGCGTACTTAGCGATGTGTAAAAAGGATCGCCGCTCATACGATGCTGTGTTCGCAGCGCTCGCCGACGTAAAAGAGCACGGAGCGCTACCAATTCCCATGCGCGTACGAAACGCGCCGACAAAACTTATGAAGGAGCTCGGTTACCACAAGGGATACAAACTGTATGACAAAGAGTCCTACTTGCCTGACAAGCTGAAAAAGAAAAAGTATCTCGAGTCGGATGACGAAAAAGAATAGCGACGCCCGAAAACGGGCGTCGCTGGTTTTGCATGACGCAGTCAATCACGATCGTGTGATCCGGCTCTCGAAGCGTTCGATCAATCGATACGCATAGTCGGACTCCTCTTTCGAAAGATATCCGAACGTGCGTACTGTTATTTCCCGATCGGGCGAGAACAATCCGGTGATGTACCCGATCGGGTCGTCGGATAGTTTCGGTAGCGGAGCTCGTGTTTCGATGATCTGTTCGACCGAGGCGATGTGCAGACGTCGATACCCCAGGATCATTGCCGTCATGTCGACGGCCTCTTCCGACGTCCTGAGCGGATGCCCGATGCTATTCAGTACGATGTGTGCACACTCGTGTGCGATAGTCGCGGCGGCCCCCTCAAATGTGCAGACATTCAGGAACGACTTCTTGATGTACATCGTTACAAGTGTCTGTTTGAACTCGCGCGTGCCGTACATCGGCATCGGACTCGGCATCACGACTTTCGCAGCAGTTTTTTCGCCGCCGCCCGAATTCACCAATCCAAGTCGAATGCGCGCATCTTTGCAGATGTCGGTTTTGATCACACGAACCATCCCGACGTAATCTTTGGCGTCGAACAGCCTCCGAAGCGGTCCCTCGGCGACCGGCCGACGGACGCCGAATGTATTGACCAGCGAGGAAATGCTCGCGTCGATCATTTCTGTCCTCACGAGCAACCTCCATTTCCTATGACTGTCGGAACGCTACTACCCGATAGTGTGAGCGTCAATAAATGCCCAGGGCCTCACCTGTTAGGATCTCTTCTCGAACGTCAACAGTGCTAGCTATAAAGCCCCGAGGAACGCCTCGAAGGAGTTCGTCATAACGGTACTTTTGTATTCGGCAGTATCGCGAATGATCGTGTATCCCGCTCGTGCGACCTCTGCATCCCCTGCGTCACTCTTCTCTTGGAACGGATAGGCGAATACGGTGATCGGTTTCCCTATTTCTGATTCGATACGGTGCTTGTCACCGGTGACCTCGTTCAGGAGCCCTGTTTCATTCAGCTCCGGCACGTGAACGTGATTCGCGGAGTGACCGCCGATCTCCATTCCTGCCGCAGCGATCGCACGGACCTGTTCCCAGTTGAGATGTACGGAGTCCCCTATAAGGTCACTCGAAATAAAGAACGTGGCGGATGTATTTCGCGATCGCAACAATGCGAGTGCTACGTTTTGTCCGGGGAGCCCGTCGTCGAACGTGAGAATGATGGGGCGCTTAGGAAGCTTGTTCTCTGCACGTAAAAGCTCGGCGGACACGAATGTGAGCGGCGTATACCCGTTCGCGATCAGATGATCAAGCTCGCGTTCAAGAAGATCGCTCTCTACGGTGTACGAATCGGTCGGTCGGGTGGATGTACTGATGTCGTGATAGATCAGCACCGGTATGGGCGACTGCCCCGGCCAGAATGCGTACCCGATCAACACAAAAACGATACCGAGCATCGCGAACGGATATCGCCATTGATACATCGCACTAGTATATACAGAGGGATGACGGGCTACCGCGCCATCTTTCCGCCTGAACCTTTGTTCGAAGATGGCGCACCACCTTTGTGATCCTTTCTCCCGCGTGTACCTGTTAGTTCTGACTGGTGACGACTCTCTCGCTGGGCTCGTGTTTGTGCGACCTGCTTAGCGGGATCTGTGTGTGACATATGTATGTATTGAAACGCGAACGGTCTGAAGGCGAGGTGAATATAAAAGTTCGGCGCGCGGAATTGCTTCCGCGCGCCGATGAATGTTCAGTGTCCGAAGAACCCGCGCGCTTCTCCGTCGGAGAGCATGATCAATGACGTGTCGTGCGCGATGCAAACATCCTTCACCTCCTGATCGCGGATCGATCCGCTCGTCGAGAAGATCGCGTGCACACCCGCTTGGATGAGACGCAACGGACCGTCGGGGAACGGAAAGAAACTGTCTGAGTACGCGACCGCCCCGCGTACTGCATGTCCGGCGTCATGCGCACGTTTGATAGCGAGCTCGGCGGCGCCGACCCGATCTTGTTGCCCGACCCCATTGCCGATCAGCATGCCGTTCGACACGAGCGTGATCGTGTTCGAATTTGATGTGCTCCCGATCGCCCATGCGAACGCGATGTCGGTGAGTCGCGATTCATCCGGCAGTGGGCCGACGCACTCCGCTCCCAGAAGGTGTGGAACGAATGTGTAGTTCTCCTGTTCGATGAAGCCGCCGCGCACGTATCGCAATCGTTTGTGCGTATCGAGCGACGATCCATCTATCACCGCAAGTGCCGGATTCGACAGCAATACGCATTTGTCAGTCGTTCCTTTCAGTAGCCGCACGGCCTCGTCGGTGAACGAAGGAGCGGCGACAGCGGCAAGTAGGCGACGCCCACTTTTCATTTCGTGCCGAAGGAGATCCGTCGCGACAGCTTCGTCGATCACATAGTTCACCATGACCACGCCGCCGAAGACAGCACGAAGATCACCTGTGATGGCGAATTGTGTGGCGCGCGCAGAGAATTCGCTATACGCCCCGCCGCAACAGTTGCCGTGCTTCGCCGCGAGTGCGATCTTCCATGAGCGATGCCGGCCATTCTTGAGTAGGCCTGCCATCGCGTGCGTGATCGTCTGCAGCAATCGGTCGACGTCGCAGAGCGTGTTGTAACTTGGCGCCGGACCGCTGACCAGGCGGAATTTGTGGAGCGCGAGCGGATCGCCCGACTCAGGCATGAGCGCATAGTGCGCCATCATTCCCTGTTCTCCGTTCTCTGCCTTACCCATTCGCTGTAGATCGGAAAGGATGTGTGGGTGACTAACCGGACCTTCCATCGTGGTTCTCCCTGTTGAACTCCCCTCTGTATCACCCGCCTCCGCCGAGAAGTCAATGTCGCACAAAACGATTTTCCGACATTGTCATGTCGGAAGAATCGGCAAATATTGTGCGACACCCATGTCGCACAATATTTGCTGCTAGAATATTTAGATGGTGGCAGATCTCGGGCTCATGAAAACTCAGTTCTTGGAGTATCTCGAGATCGAAAAGGGTCGCGGAGTTAAGACTGTCGAGAACTACGACCGCTACCTCAAGCGGTTCTTTGATTTTGCAAAGGTAAAGGCGCCGGGAGCCATCACGGAGCAGATGGTCCGCGAATTTCGTATCGCACTCAACCGTTCTGCGGGCACTGCCGGTACGATGAAAAAGAACACACAGAACTACCACCTCATTGCACTCCGCGCATTCCTTAAATTTCTCCGCAAACGCGATATCACCAGCCTGAACCCCGAGCGTATCGAACTCGCGAAGGTCGGTGGACGCGACCTTGATCTCATAACCTCCGCAGAGCTTGAGCGCCTGATGAAAGGCCCGACCGGTGATTCCCTAGCGGCACTTCGCGATAAGGCGATACTGGAACTCCTGTTCTCCACCGGACTGCGAGTATCTGAGCTATGTAATTTGAATCAGGATCTGGACCTAACCCGTGACGAGTTTTCGGTCCGTGGTAAAGGCGAAAAGGTCCGGGTGGTGTTCCTCTCTGACGAAGCTAAAAAGGCTGTGGCGGCGTACCTAAAAAAACGCGGAGACTTCGGGGAGGCGCTCTTTGTGGGGTACAGCAAAGCAAAGAAGACTAAAGACCTCTCGCGCCTGACTCCCCGCTCGGTAGAGCGCTTGGTAAAAAGCTATGCGTCCAAGGCCGGCATCACACGCAAAGTGACTCCGCACGTGATACGTCACTCGTTCGCGACGGATCTTCTGAGCAATGGCGCGGACCTCCGTTCGGTCCAGGCGCTCTTGGGACACGCAAATATCGCGACGACTCAGGTGTATACGCACGTGACCGACTCGCATTTACGAGACGTCCACAAAGCATTCCATGGTAAGCGGAGGCAGTAGATGCTCGTGAACTAAAAAAGGCGGTACAAGGACGTACCGCCTTTTTCTCCGGATTGAGTGCAATTTAATCGCTACTGATTCGTCTGCCGTTTGAAGAAGAGTGACTGCGGTCGTTCGGCACGTTTCATTGTCGTAACTGAGTAACGGGTCTCTCGCGATGACTGTGCAACGCGGTACATACCGCCCGCGTTGTCCTCACGGATCGCACGGAAAGTTGACCACTCTGCATTCCCCTTTTCCATCGGAGTCGCGAAGAGGGACATCTGGTTTTCATTGAGTCTATTCATAGGTGAGTCACGAGAGAGAGTTTATAGTGGTGGCTTCGTAATCCGAATCACCGATCTCCTCGTCTCGTGTAGTACATTTATATCCTTTTGACCGTGAGATGAAGATGAAGTTGTTCATCAACAACGAGATGAGCGAAATGAGAGCATGCAATGCTCTCATTTCCGAGGCGAGGCAGTTGATATGAAACCGTTTGAATATCTTCTACGCAGGCGAGTGAAACAGGAGTGTAATCACTCCTGTTTCCGAGCCAAGGACGTTGATATGAGATCTGACGGCCCTCGCGGTACTCCGCGAGAGGCTTGCCTGCGGCGCAGCCGGGTTGTCAGGTCGATTTACTATTAGTAGTGGCTACAAATAAATCGGCTATGGTACCCTTTTCCCTATGAAACTGGCTACCTGGAACATCAATGGCATACGAAATGTGCACAAGAAGGGATTGCTCCAGCCTTTTTTCGACCGAGAGAAGCCCGACATCGTCGGGTTTCAGGAGACGAAGGCCGAACAGCATCAGTCCGAGGTGGATCTGCCCGATTACGAGGAGTTTTGGAACTCATCCAAGGCAAAAAAGGGGTATTCCGGCACTGCGATATTCACAAAACCCGCCCCCGAGGCCGTGCTCTTTGATTTTCCTGAGGACATCGCCGCCAAATACTCGCTGGCAGATAAATACGGAGATCCGAACGGCGAAGGCCGGGTCATTGCCGCGGAATACGAGGATTTTCACTTTGTGACGGTCTATACACCGAATTCCAAGGATGACTTAAGTCGGATCCCCCTCCGGCACAAGAACTGGGACCCGGCGTTTCTGGAGTACATGAAACAGCTCGAAGCGACGAAGCCTGTGATCTTTTGCGGCGATCTAAATGTGGCACATACTCCGGACGATCTTGCCAATCCCAAGCCCAATGAGGGTAAGAAGGGTTTCACCATTGAAGAACGGTCCGGTATCGACAATATGATCAAGGCAGGGTTCGTAGATGCATTCCGTTTGCAGACTGCGGGTAAAGGACATTACACGTGGTGGAGTCACTTTTCCAACGCCCGAGAGCGTAATGTAGGGTGGCGTATCGATTACTTTTTTGTGAGCGAATCTCTCGTCCCCCTGGTGTCTCGCGTAAAGATACACCCTGACATCATGGGTTCGGACCATTGTCCTGTTACGTTAGAGCTCGATCTCTAGGCTCTATAGAGCCGTATAGTTAGTGCTTTGTCCGTTATCCACGCTGTTATCCACTTATGCCCATAAGTTATCCACAGTTATGTCCTTTACATAGTTCTAAAGGACAGTATTCTTAGCAACGGTGGTTCTTTCAGGTTCTCATTGTTGATTCTAAAAAATGAGATTCATAGGTACAAAGTACTTACACTAAAAATATATAAAGATGCCTCCGCATCTATTGAAGTAAGAGTACGATTGTCCAGGGGATATCTCAAGTTCTTTACAAAGAATGAACAGGGAACCAAAAACATGTCGCCAGACGGCGGCAATCCGACTAGAGAGAAACGGGTTGCTACGTCTGGCGATATCTTTTGAACCATTCAGCGCGAGTGACAGAAGGGGGGCGTTGAATGGATGGTTGAAAAGATATTAAGAAAGAGCCGCCCTAGGGGCGGCTTTTTCAGCAACAAGGTTCGCATCTTGCGGCTCTTTGCGAAGGCAAAGAGCGCGAAAAGGGTCGGAAAAACTGTAGCGACCAATGTTTCTTAGGGGTACTCCCCTTTAGAAACATGAAGCACTCTCCGTGGTGTTTTTCCGTGGAGGAGAGCAGCGCGAAGACGCGTTGAGAACCGTGGGTGAGAAACGAGCGCAGCGAAGTTTCGCAAGGCCGGAGGCGCTTGGCGCCGAGGCGGGGTCGCGCAATTCGCCAGCAGGCGAATATGTGTGACCTTAAGTCACGACACGTGGTGTTTCTTTCTTAGTTCGGCAATGGCAGCAGCATCCTCCTCTGCCCGTCGATCCTTCCCCTGTTCCCCGAGAGGCTTGAGCGTTGCATCGTCCAAGGCCATCATTTCCTGCGCACGGGATTCCAAATATACGGCTGTATTCTTAGTTGGTTCGTCTAATACCTCTTCCAAGAGGGCGTGGAGTATCCAGCCCACGCGCGGACCGGCCGGCTCCCCTATTTCTATAAGTCGCTTGCCATCGATCGCGAGCATTCCGACCGAGACCGGGTCACGGAGCGCCTCGTCGATCATCGACATGTACTTACGCAGTCGGAACGGATGCGCCTTGGGTCGTCCGGTACCTATACGGTCGCATACGCGCAAGTTCAATAGATCTCCGATGTTCTCCTGCCCTACCCTCGCGATGAGTCTGCGTACAGCAGAGAGCGTGATCTGATCCGGGTCCGAGAAGAACATATGGACACGTACCAGAAGGGACACCTTTTCGATCAATTCCTTCGGGTATTTGAGCCCTGTTAGTATCTTTTTGGCCATTTTTGCCGAAACGACGTCGTGACCGTGGAAGGTCCAGTCGTTTTTCTCGTCGGACCACTCACGCGTTGCCGGTTTCCCGATATCGTGTAGGAGTGCAGCAAGGCGCACGTCGAGTGCCCACCTCTGGTCGGCTGCATGTTGCATGCTTCGGAGCAGGTGTTCGAATACATCGAACGAGTGTGCTTGGTTCTGAGCGCATCCGATACCCTCTTCCAGCTCAGGTATCACGAACTTCACAACACCGAGTTTCTGGGCCATATAAATGGCTTGCAGAGGCCTATCTGACAGCAGGATGCGTGAGAATTCATCGCGAATACGCTCTTTTGAGATCTTCTCGAGCTGCGCCGCGTTTCCTGCGATGCCGGCCATCGTTGTGCCATCAATCGCAAAGTCGAGCTCTGCTGCGATACGGATAGCGCGGAGCATGCGCAGCGCATCCTCCTCGAATCGCTTATGAGCATCCCCTACCGCGACCAGCACCTTGCGGGCGATGTCATCCCGGCCGCCGTGTTCATCCAGAAGCTCCCCTGTCACGGGGTTGTATGCAATGGCATTGATCGTAAAATCGCGTCGTTCGAGGTCTGCGTGAATCGTGTCGCTGAACTGCACCTCGTCCGGGTGCCGGGCATTGGTGTACTTTCCTTCTATTCGATATGGAGTGATCTCCACCACCTTCAATTTCGGATTCTCAGATTGTGTAACAACTCCCACCGTGCCGTAGTCGTTCTCGTAGAATGTTTCCTCATAGAGGGCTTGTATTTGCTCCGGCAATGCATTGGTCGTGATGTCCCAGTCCTTGGGTTCGCGTCCGAGGAAGAGATCGCGCACGCATCCGCCCACGAGGTACCCCTGGTAGCCGGCATCGATCAGCTTTCTGTGGACCTCGAGTATTTCATCAGGAATAACGAGGTCGGGTTTCATGAGAGACATTGTAACTGGTTTGTGGGAATAAGTTATACGGGAATTGGTCAAGCGCTCGAAAAGTCCTCGTCAGGACTTTTTTAACCAGGGCCGTGTTGCCAGAGGGATTCGGTCAAGCGCTCGGTTAATGCGTCGGGATTAGGCCAAGAGCTCAGAATTTTTCCGTCGAAAAATTACTCCTCTCGGCCCTGCTCGCATCGCTCCGTCTGCTGACGGAGCCTCCGATGCTCGCTTTCGAATCCCTCTGGGAGCAAATAACGCACAAAGCCGGAGACAGGCTCCAGCTTTGGCTTTGTCTGTGCTCCCAGAGGGATTCGAACCCCCAATAACAGTTCCGAAGACTGTCGTGATATCCATTTCACTATGAGAGCAGCGCTGGTAAGCGTGCGCACATACTACCCTATTTTGTTGCTTTTTTCCTGCCTCAGCCTCACTATGCCCCAAGCCAACGAAGCAGGAGAATTCCGATGTCCGTATATGCACTCAAGCAGTCCTACGTTCCACTGATCCAGAAGCCGAAGTGCTGTTCAGCCACTTGCTTGCAAATGATCCTGTACCGCAACGGCCTCGGTTTGTTCGATCAGGAAGAGATTGCCTGGGCGCTCGGTGTACGCGTTGCGCAGGCCGACGTCCAAGCATTCCACCGCACGATGCCGTTGATGACCTCGTTCAACAACGACGAGGGCGTCTCGACGATGGAGCTGCTTCCTCAGATCGAAGCTTTTCTCCGGTCCAGGCAGATCCGCATGTTTAGGCCGGAGGTTGTCCCCTACACGGGACTTTCCGGGGCCCTCGAGAATGTGATCATGCGGGCACTTGCCGCGGACACGGATATCTGGATGGAGTACCACTGTCAGGAAATGCACAAGGAAGATCCGCCATGCATTCACGTTCACGACGGCCTGATAGAGTCGTATTTCAGCGAAACGGGAGTGGTGAACATGACCGATTCGCTTGCGCGGCGGCAACAACGCTTCTCGACAGATCTTGTTACGCTCGATCGCTCCATTAGTCCGCTGTTTGGACGACCCACTGGTATGATCCTGATGCACAAGCGGTAAATTGTGCGGAACGTCTTCTTCGGAAGGCGTTTTGCTTATCCTCACTCTCCTTCGCTACGCTCACTCGGTGCGGAAAGGCTGTCATTTGAATACGTGAAATCGGTCAAGCGCTCGATTTTGCGCCGTCGCGCAAAACCTCCGCCTGACCACGCTCGCGGATCACCCCTCCCCCGCATTTTTTTCGTAATCAGTGCGGAAAGGCTGCGCCTCCGCACGTCGTCACAATGAAAAGGGAGAGCCGAAGCTCTCCCTTTTCATTGTTCCTAGTGCGGATACGGGGAAACTCCCTCGCCTCTCGCTTTGCCGTCGCAAAGCTCGGGCTGGGCACCGCCTCGCTGTTCGGACTACTGACCTCACATCGCTCCGGCGTTCGATTCCCCGACGCAAAGCGCGCAGGCGCTTTGCTTATCCTCACTTCGTTCGCTTCGCTCTCTTTGTGCGGATACGGGGAATCGAACCCCGATCCCGTCCTTGGCAAGGACGTGTTCTACCACTAAACCATATCCGCATTATGTCCCTCACCTTCTCTAGCTGCCAGTATCATCCACCGAAGCCATATACCTGCATTATGTCCCTCACCTTCTCTAGCTGCCAGTATCATCCACCGAAGCCATATACCTGCATTATGTCCCTCACCTTCTCTAGCTGCCAGTATCATCCACCGAAGCCATATCCGCATTTGCGCGTGGCTTCATGCGCTGGATTATACAGCAGACGCGCGCTCCAGCAATATTTCCCTACTTGATCTCCGTCTTCGTCTCCTCAGTCTTTGTGACCGTGGTCTTCTTTTCTACCGGCGCTATGAGGATCGGTTGCATGATCGGGCTTGTCCGATAGGCGCTGTAGAGTCCTATAGCGGCCGCCACGAGCAGAATAACCGGAATGAAGTAGCTGAGTCGGCAATCCGGTGCGAACTGCCAGAATAGCAGCAATAGGACGAGCGGAATACCGATAAGTACAGCAGGCAGAGCCCCGTGTCGCACTGCAAGTGCAGGCTCAGAGAGGCCCACGAAGGCCGAGATCACGAAGAAGATCGCAAGAAGGATGAACCAGAGCTGATACGCTCCGTTCTTCGTGCACATCTTGGCCACCAAGCTTCCCACAGAAGTCGATGTCGAGGACGTCGATCCAACGACCGGGGTCGTTCCCTTTCCTCCGCTTGCCGCGTTCGACCCTCCGCTCGAGATCCCGCCTGTGCTCACTCCCCCGCCGGTGGTTGGCGTAGAGCCGGTATCAGTACCTGAGTCGATCGTTGGCGTCGGAACAGAGATCGGTGTGGAGGACTCAATATTTCCGGCCACATCTGTTGTGAACGATACTTGAGATAGACACACCGGCGCGTTCAGAGGTGCCGAAAGCAAGGTCACAGTGACCGGAAGGACCCCGTTCACAGCCACAGTGGTATCTATATGAAGACGTAGAGACCCGTCGGCATCTATGCGGCGGCTCATGTAGTTGAACGGGATAGACACATCTCCTGCTGCGCCCAAGAGCCCCACATATGAAGCGTCGGAAAGCACGATGTCGAACGACTGAAGCTCCCCATCATAGATATATGGAGTGACTGACTTCACGAACAACGGCGCGCATGCGTTAGCTCCTTGTGGGAGGACCTGCTTAGTCAATACGGACGCGGATCCTGCGGCGGCAAAGGACGGCATGCCGAGCAGCACCACGGCAATAATGGTTCCGACAATGCCTCGCGAGACGCGGGATGCGGTGTTCATAAGTTGATGTCGACACCCTATTCTTTGTGTACAGGTCCGTCAAGCCGCCGCGAGCCACATTAGCGGCGCTGTCAAATGTGTGTTCTGGCGCTCAGTTGAGCCATTTAATCGGACATGGGAGGTGTCCTTGATGTTCGATTTATTCGGACATTTGGCCCAAAATATGCAAAACTGTGGATAACATATGGGTATAAGTGGATAACGGACACTCAACGAAGTTAATTTGTGTCCCTAATATAAGTGACACGTGGCTTAACAGAGCCATATTGTAGCATCACATCAAAGACGCGTAAATATGCGAGCTTTCTGGCATTTGGGGTACATATGAAACGTTGCCTGCGATGTTTCCCGTGAAATGGGTATACTGGTGTATGGTCGCGTTTTCCGCGAAACGACAACTCGGTAACAAAGGCGAAGACATTGCCTGTGTCTATCTTCAGAGCAAAGGATTTGAAATTGTGGAACGGAACTATCTGAAGCCTTGGGGTGAGATCGATATCATTGCCCGGAAAGGGAAGGCACTACACTTCATTGAGGTGAAGACCATTTCACGTGCAACATCAGCCGGCGGCGGTTCACGTGGAACGTCTCCGAATATGACTGCAGAAGATCAGCTACATCCCGCAAAGCTGAAGCGCTTGGCCCGGACGGTAGACATATACATGGGGGATCGGGACTCAAGCGTCGACTATCAAATAGACCTGGTGACGGTCGAGCTTGATATGAAGACAAGAACAGCCCGCTGTAAGCTGTACGAGCAGGTGCTCTAACATACGGCTCAACTGAGCCGTATGTCCAATAGAATGTCCTTTATGACAGGGGAGTGTGAGTCTCTTTCAATCAACAGACCGCGCCAATGGGCGCGGTCTGTTGATGTCTTCGCTGCGTTGTGTTCTTTCGGGACGCCGAGAATCGAACTCGGTCTACTTGGTCCCAAACCAAGCGTACTACCGGTATACTACGTCCCGTTATTCGTATCGTGCTGAAACCAGAGGAGCACGTTACACGTAAAACTTTCTGTCGAACTTCAGGATACTAACATGGTTTGGTCGTGTTACTTAGCGACCGAGGATCGAATTTATGAGCATTTGAGCAAGAAGGGAGGCCTCGGGTCGAAACGCATCAGCCATCACTTTTGGGTCTGATGCAAGTGTTTCAGCAAGGGTACGGCCCGTTAACCTTTTCATGTCACGGTTTATGTAGGCAGTGGTAATCGCGTGCAAGTCGCGTTCTGCTGTCGTTTCACCACGGCTGGTGGTGGTTATGAGGCCGATAACTTTATTCCACTGATTCACCACTGCGCCGCCCGAAGAGCCGCTCTGTGCCGTAATGATCCCGCCAAGTGAGAGCGCGTCTGCAGAACCGATGCCGAACGTCATCAGTCGCTGTATCGTCGCGATCGATGTGACAGGGAACAGGTTGCTCTGTACAAGCGTGCCGCCTACGAACTCAACAGGGTAACTGGCTGTAAGAACGCTATCGTCTACGAAGCCGATCGCCTCGCGGCTGTCCGGCGTGACCGAAGGGAACGTGGAGGGGCGCGGGCTGCCGTCGGTTGTAGCGGCTATGTAGAGCAGTGCGTAGTCGTGTTCACCGGTCCCGACGGCGTTCGTTTGCAGTATCTCCGGGGCGTGAGTGTGAATCCATGGTGCCGGTACGTACATAACAACGGGGAACCATTTCGACGCAGCTGGTGCTCCGGTTCGGACTACACATTCCAGATCACTCTTGCCGCTCTGTGCAATAAGAACGTACTGTGCCACGTGAGCATTCGTGAGGATCACACCGGATTCGCTCACAATGATCCCGCTGCCGGTGATCGGCTTCAGGGCACCAGTCGACTTCGTCGAGCATAAAATATTTACAAGTGCCGATCGTGAATAGGTGTTGATGGATTCGAAAGGTAGTGGGGGAGTAGTATAGGGATTTTCGATGCGCACGATCTCATTCGGTGAAGTCGTTGCTACTGATTTTATGGCTTGAATACTGGCTTTCTTGACCTTTTGGGCAGTAGATGTGGCTGCGCTCGTGGACGCGTTCGCCCCCGCACGTACCGGCGCGACTATGTCAGTTGATGATGCGAGCGTGTTCAAAGCGGCAGGCGGTACCGCAACCGGTGCCGTTTCATCAGGTGCGATTATCGTCTCCGGATATGAGACCAAAATCAGTGCGACCACCGGGATCACAACGATCCACGGATGCGCACGCAGGCTGCGCAATATATGCATGTGCGGGATGGGAGAATCGAACTCCCAACCTCAGTTTGGAAAACTGATGTTTTACCACTAAACTAATCCCGCAAGCGAGGAGCAGAATGAAAGCTCGCTTTCATTGTGTCCGAGCGCCGCGGGTTCTTTTCGTAGAAAAGGTTTCCCGCGAAGCTTCAATACTTTACCTCATACTCCCACCCAACACAAAACCCGCCTTTCGGCGGGTTTTGTGTTCTCGAGAATCACCTGTGCACGGGTGAATCGCTATTTGACTGCGTCTTTCAGCGTCTTTGAGGCGCGGAACTTGGGGACTCGCATCGACTTAATTTGAATCGTTGCGCCGGTTCGCGGATTACGGCCGGTTCGTCCTGCGCGGGTCTTTGCTTCGAAAATGCCAAGGCCGGCGATCGAGACCTCTTCACCCTTCTTCAGGTTCTCGGTGATGCCGGAGATGATTGATTCGACAGCGCGTTCGGCGTCTGCCTTTGTGCAACCGATCGTCGAATGTACGCGATCGATCAAATCAGCTTTATTTGCCATAGACTGTTCGTAACATTAGTAAACATTGAAAATGCTTGCTCTTTTCGACCTATAGAACCATTTTGAGCCGTATTTTGGGGCTGTCAATCGTGCAAAAAGGGTATCCGCAGGTATGAAAAAGGGAGCGCCACCGATAGCACTCCCTGATCTTCACGTGTTTTGCAGTCTAGCTCGGCTTTTTTCTGAGTCGGGGGATCAACGAACGGGGCGAATTTGAAAGAAAGAGGAGCTTCCCTGGCAGGGAAGCTCCAGATGTTCGATCATTGAGGCATCGTTGCCTCGAGGGCCGCGTCGATACCGCGACAGATATCGGTGATGAGAGTTGCAACTTTCGCGTTCTCTTCCTCGTCGAGTGCGCGTGGCGACTTTCGCTCCTCCATAACTATCGAGATACAAGCAGCGACCTCTGTGAGAACGCGGGGAGGCACGATCGATTCAATGGCGTACGGGACGATCCATTCTGTCCTTTGCCAGCTCCTGACCGTGATCGCAACGATAGGGAACGGTTTCATGTCGGGAGGCGCATTCGGCTCCCGTTCCATGAACATCGGTAGCACGTGCGCTGCGTACTCTAGATCGGTGCGCCCGTTGAACGACTCTTCAGCGCTTTGCATCGCGATGCGGAGACCGTCGCGAAAGTCTTCGGGCGGCGTATCGAATGCTCCGGCGCACACTACCTCGGGTACAAATCGTTTGCCCAGCTTCGCCAGGAAACTCGCCTTGTAAGTGTCCTGCGCAGGCAGATCCGTCGGCGATATGATCACGACCGTCCGTGGTTTCAAGATCATGTGTGACTCCATTTCTGAACAGTCTGCACCATAGGCGAAGGGCCCGGCTGCGTCAATGCAGCGGGCCCGTTTGCCGATATGTATTGGCTTCTATTTAGCGTACTCGATGACTCTCGTCTCTCGAATCACGCTTACCTTGATCTCTCCCGGATACTGGAGCTCCTTCTGGATCTTGTCAGCGATGTCGCGGGCAAGCTTGCGTGCATCGAGGTCGCTCATTTCCTCCGGCTTCACCATGACGCGAAGCTCGCGGCCTGCGGCGATGGCGAAGCTCTTTTCGACTCCCTTCTCGTTATTCGCGATCGCTTCGAGATCTTCGAGTCGTTTGATGTAGTTCTCTACGGAATCACGTCGTGAGCCTGGGCGACCGCCTGAGATGGCGTCGGCTACTTGGACGATCATGCTCTCCGGAGTTTCGTACGGGTATTCCTCGTGGTGTGCCTGCATGGCTTTGATCACGAGCTCATCTACACCGAACTTCTGGAGAATACGACGGCCGATCTCCACGTGTGTGCCGGGGACCTCGTGGTCCACAGCCTTACCGATGTCATGGAAGAGGGCTCCGGCTCGGGCGATCGCAGGATCTGCGCCGAGCTCTTCGGCGAGCATTGCAGCGAGGTGCGCCATTTCAACCGAGTGATCAAGCACATTCTGCCCGTAGCTCGTTCGGAAGTAGAGGCGGCCGAGGATCATAAGCAGTTTCGGGTCCATTCCCGGCACCTTTGCTTCGTATGCCGCTTCTGCACCCTTCTTCTTGATGATGTTCGTGATCTCCTGTTCCGCCTTCTGTACTGCCTCTTCGATCTTCGCAGGCTGGATTCGGCCGTCGAGTATCAGGTTCTCGAGAGCGATGCGCGCGATCTGACGACGGATCGGATCGTACGAAGAAAGAGTGAGCGTGCCAGGTGTGTCATCGATGATGACGTCGACACCGGTCGCGCGTTCGAACGAGCGGATGTTTCGGCCTTCCTTACCGATGATCTTTCCCTTGATCTCTTCGTTCGGAAGCGAAACGGTCGTCGCAAGAACGTCAGAGACAACTGAGTTACCGAGACGGTGAACGGCGGTGGTAAGGATCTCCTTTGCGCGCTTCTCGATCTTTTCGTCACCGGAGATCTCGAGCTTGCGCATCCGGCCTTCGAGATCGTGCTCGTAC
>JAGOTU010000061.1 GCA_018061585.1 Minisyncoccota bacterium
GCATCATACCACGCAGGTATGCGGCGCTTAATGGCTGTGTGTATGGTGCGGGCGTGCAGAGACTGCCGCTACTCGTCCCCAGAGTAATTTGACCGCTATAGCGGTCGTTATGGGAACCGCAAGCACGATACCGATGGAACCGACGATCGTGCGCACGATCTCGGTCGCGAATATCTCGCGGTTAATGCTCATGAGGACATCGCCGTTCCCGTATCCGTAGAACAGGAGCAGGAGCGGCAACGCAGCACCAACGTAGGCGATAGCAAGTGTATTCACAAGTGCGCCGATGTGCTCGCGACCGATACGGATCGCGCGTTTGTAGACTTCTCGTGGCGAAAGGTGTGAACCTGCAGCGATCAATTCCTCGACGGCAACTGCCTGCCCGATCGCAGCGTCATACAGAACGCCCAGCGTTCCGATTATCATGCTTCCGATAAGGAGTCCGGCAATATTCAATGTGCCTCCCGTATTCATATTCAAATACATTGTCTCGTCCGATGTATACCCGCTCAGTTGCGCGAACGGGATCGCAATATACGCGAGGATCCCGGTCAGCGTGACTGTCAGGATCATGCCGAACACCGCGACAGACGTCGTGCGCGTGAATCCATGCGTAATATATGACGCGCCGACGATGATCACCGATGCTACCCCCACAGCCACGAGTATCGGCGGATATCCATTCATGATGCCGGGAAGCAAAAGGAATACGATAAAGAACAGACTCCCTATGAGCGAGAGAAGTCCGCGTATTCCCTGTATGCCGCCGAAGGTCACCACAACAGCTACAAAAAGTATGCCGAGCACGAGGAGTGCCGTGAGTCTGAACGGTTCTGAGACCGCATAGAGATCTATCCCGCTCATACCATCGGTTGTGTGAGTAAGGTAAAAGACGTCACTTTTCTCGAGAACGAAATAATCGTTCTCGACAATGAGTTCCGTTCCCTTCTCCGGTCCGTCGAGCACTTCTATACGAAGTGACTGATCCGTACTCATGACGCCCGTACCTTCAACCTCCAGTGTTTCTTCTGAAATGACTTCCAGCACCTTCGCCTTCATGGTGACAGTCGTGTCCTGTACGAGCTCCTGAGCCTGAATAGAAAGTGGCGCACTCAAGACCAGCATCCCAAGAAAAAACAGTAGACACGTCCGCATCAGGCGATTATACGCTTCCGAACCGAGTGCACCTAGTTGCAAATCATTTGCAACTGTGTATATTGGCGTGATGAACCACTCATCAGACATACGCGATCGCCTGCGATCAGCCGGGCTGCGTGCGACAACGCCCCGGCTTTCGATCCTGAAGACATTGAATAATGCGACACGTCCGCTCTCTGTCGACGAGATATTCCGTTCCCTTTCGAGGACCGGCCTCGATCGCGTCACTGTGTACCGGACGCTGGAGCATTTTAAACGTGGCGGTATCGTCCGGGACGTTGACCTAAAAAAGATCTCACGCTCGTATGAGCTCCGGGACGAGAATGACCACCATCACATCGTTTGTATATCGTGCGGTAAGACAGAGGATTTTACGGGATGCGATATTGAAACGCTCGCGTCGCGAGCATTAAAGAACAGTAGATCCTTTACAAGCGTCACCGAGCACTCGCTTGAACTGTTCGGAACATGCACTACATGTGTACGGTAATACTATGATCACTCTCTTTTCAGTCGGTGCAGGATTGGCCGTTATGGTCGTATCACTTTCCGGCGTCATATTCACATCGAATACGGTCGGCGCGTGGTTAAAACCGCGTCTCGCGTATCTTGCTACATTCTCTGCCGGCGTACTTGCTGTTCTTGCATACCACCTGATTGAAGAGGCTTTGCACGAGGCATCGTCGTTTACGGTCGTGGCCGCATCACTCGTGGTGGGAGTCGTTGCATTGGAGATCATTCACGGCCTTGTCCCGGGCGCACACCATCACCACGAAGCCACTGATCATTCGCACTCAGCGATCGATGGCCGGCGAGTACTCATTTCCGATGGCGTACATAATATTACTGACGGATTTCTGATCGTAAGTTCATTCCTTGCGGACTGGCGTATCGGGATCGGGGCAACCCTGGGCATCATGCTGCACGAGAGCGTGCAGGAAATTTCCGAGTTCTTTGTGCTCAAGCACGCAGGATACACGAATCGCCAGGCGCTCACCTACAACTTCATTTCATCATCGACGATCCTTATCGGTATTGCGATCGCGCTCATCTTTGCTTCGTCGGATTCATTCCTCGCCGTGTTCGCAGCACTTGCCGCCGGCGGATTCTTGTCCGTCGTCATACGCGACCTTATTCCAAGCGCGGTAGAGTCCGCACGATCGAACGGCCGCTGGCTTCAGCACGTCATTGCGATATGTATCGGCGCAGCACTCATGCTCTCGCTCACCTTTGCGATGCCTCACGAGGAGCCCACAATAGCGGCTGTTGTGCCGACATCGCTGTCCGGCGTGCTCTAGTTACCAGACGATCCCTGTCTTACCGGCGGCTGAGCGGCTGCCGATCCACGAAGCGAACAGCGTGAGCGCGAGTGTTATGAGCCACCCCAAAAGCACATATACCTGCGAATCCCATATGCGGTCTTCCACTTCGCGCGTATTCCTGCCTGCGAGCACGTACCCGTCGGTCTTCAGGACATGCACAACGACGACCGCAGACCGAATACCCTCCTCCGGCTCCCAGATTGTCCGATTTTCACCGGAACCGGCGCTTGCCGGACCCTTCGCATCAGTGAATATCTCCGCAGGTGGCGCCGGCGGTTTTCCGTCGAACTCACCTGTCCACACTATAGGACTGAGGTCTTTGTCGTACACGACAACATATGTGCGTAAACTTGTAGCAACGCTGATCTTTGTGGTTGATGCGACGATGAGGTTCGGCTTTGCACCGCTCTCAAGCTGGAGTGCGATGTCTTCGGCTATCTGCACCTGCGGATCGTTCAAAGATTGTCGATACACCTGCTCGACAATACCGAACGACATAAAGCAGACACCAGTGACGGCGATGGCTATCGGGATCCATACGCGCAAGAACCAATCCATCAACTGAATATACACCTCGAGCCCGGGGTTTACACAATCTATTTTTTGCTGCCCAAAAGAAGCGAAAGTATTGCCATTCGTATAGCGACACCGTAGCCGACTTGCTTGAAATACACAGCGTGAGGGGACGAATCAACTTCCGGAGTGATCTCTCCGACACGCGGCAACGGATGAATGATGATCGCCCCCTCTCGCATGGAATTAGCGAGCGGCATATCGATAACATAATGACCGCGCGTACGCTCGAACGCTTCCGGGGTCAGCCGCTCTTTTTGGATTCGTGTCTGGTAGATCACATCCGCGTCCCGCATCGCGTCGGCGAGCGAATCTGTTTCTTTGTATGTCACGCCATTATCTGCAAGATGCTGCTTGAGTTCGTCGGCCATCGTGAGTTCGGGCATCGAGACTCCTGTTATCGTAACGTCTTTGAATTTGCTCAAAAGGTACGAGAGCGACCGCGCGGACCGGTAGTATCGAAGGTCGCCCACTATTGCCACATGTGCCCCGTCGATACGACCGAACTCTCGCTCGATCGTGTACAGGTCAAGCAGTGCCTGTGTCGGATGCTGCCCTGCGCCGTCACCGGCATTAATAATCGGAACACCGGATACGGCAGCGGCACGTTCCGCAGTACCGATCTCCGGGTGACGAATAACGATCGCATCGGCATAGTGGTTAACAACTTGAATGGTATCTTCAAGCGTCTCGCCTTTGATCGCACTCGACATCTCATTGGCATTCTCGGCCGTTATCACCTGTCCGCCCAGACGGAACATTGCGGATTCAAAGGAAAACCGTGTACGAGTGCTTGGTTCATAAAAAAGCGAGGCAAGGATCTTGCCGTGAAGCGAATCATCACGGTAGTTCTCCATTTTTGTCGCGAGCGCGAACAGTTCTTTCAGCATGTCGCGGTCGAACTGCTGTGTTTCAAGTAAGTGGTGCACGCGCAGATTATATACCCCTTTTGGACCTCGTTTCCTTAGCGGGATGTGAGTGAGCCGCTATAGCCGAGCCACGTCATGATCCTCGAAAACAGATTAGGCGAGGACGGTGCACCGGTGTTCGGTATCTTTGGCAATTCCTCGGAGACCGACACAATTCGGCTCGCTGCGAGCGTTCGTTCTCTCGTATTGAATGTGCCGAATGCCTTGATGGTCCCGCCGAGCGCGAGGTCCGATACAGCCGCTTTGTTGCCGTTGTGAGTCATGAGCGTGCCGGTGCCTATCAAGATCGTGGATGTCCCATTCTTTGTAGAGACCACGAGTCCGTCTGCCGTGGACTCGACAATATTACCGCTCACGACCGAGGAATCCTGCATAACACTTTCGTTCCGCACATGGGAAGGATACACGATGAATGCGCCGTTCCTTTGATCAAGCTGTCCCGAAAAGCCGATATGTTCCCCGACTGACACGACCGAGGTGAGTGATCCGCCACTGTGATCCGGAGTGAACTTCGACGCTCGCGTGACCGCAATCGTCCATACGATCTTGGTGCCGCCCCATTTTGATACCGCGATAATGCGATCCCTTCCGACCTGCGTGACTAGCGCCCCCTTTACAGAGACCTGTCCGCTCTGGCCGATCGAAATGTTTGGTAATGTATCGGCGTTAGCCGAAACTACCGAGAGAAAGTAGATCACCCCCACTGCAGCACCGATGGCAAATGCGACCGCTTGCCGGAAAAAATGTGAACGAAAGAATTGCATACAGCAAAGAATATGAAAAGGCCCCGGCTAAGTGGGTATAATGGCGGAGCTCAACTGAAACGAAGATGAAGTTCTTCATTTCACATTATTTTCAGCAGCTATCTTTCTAACCCAAATGAGCGTGATCGTTGTAGGTGTTGAGCTTCCACTCATCCTCAGATTCAAACCAGCTCTCGCGCCGGATAACGGTTATCCCCGTATTCTCGACATGCGCCGATCGCTGAATACTGTGGAATGCCGCTGCATTCAGACTATCCTTCAGAAGTACGCGAGCGATGATCGTACGCAGAAAATATCCATGAGTAACCACCAGCAATCGCTCTTCCTTTCGTCCGTCCAAATATGCGAGCGCAGCATCAGCTCGAGCAACAAGATCTTCAAAGTTCTCACCATCCTCAATGCGCACTCCCGGCGTATGGAGCGACGTCTCCCATTCTCGCCAGAGCTTGGCGGCCTTCTCGTCTGTGTACGGCTTCCCGTTGATACTCGTCGGCTTTATGCGCTCAACAAAGAGCTCTGAATATACTGGTTCTTTACCGGTCTTCTCTGCGATGATCTCGCATGTGGTACGCGCACGCAGGAACGGACTCGAAATAAGCGTGTCGAATTCGATCCGTGACGCGCGTTCTGCTACTGCGTGCGCCTGTTCGATCCCTCGCGCGCTCAGGGGCGAATCCGGCCCTTGGAATTCTGGTGCAACATTGGCC
>JAGOTU010000062.1 GCA_018061585.1 Minisyncoccota bacterium
TTCTTCGTGCGTCATCGGGAGAAAGACACGCTTCATAGTAGACGAGCTTAAAGGGTCGCCGCGGAGCAGTGGCAAAACTTTTGCCTAGCTGGTGTTGCTCCATTCGCTTCTTCAGATCAACGGTATATCCGACGTATTGCTTCCCATCAAGCATACTTTGCAAAACGTATACATAGTGGAAGCGATTCGAAATTGTCCTACTGGGCATGGGCCCGATTGTAACAAAAGCGGCCGCAGAGTGTGCGGCCGCTCGATAACTCACCGAACTTGTCTAGTGAGCGAGTACTGTATCGGTCTGATAGATCCATCGGTGTATGTTCCACCTCCCGATCTTCTCGCTCGCAATGCTGCGCCGGACGATTTCGCCGAACCATACGAACTTCCAGCTGGGTTCGGAGCCCGTCGTGCTCGCGAGCACGAAACGGGGCCACCAGATGAACGCAGTGTGCCACTTCGCCGGGTCGGTGCCTGCCCGGAGCCGTCTCGCATCGTTGCGGTCGATGATAAACATCTATATCTCCTCGGTACGGATGCCCGCTCAACGGTATGTTCGAACTGTGCCGCTGTCAATAATTACAGAGCACGTATCTGTTACCACCCTTCGGATAAAAAAATGAACCTGGGAGGGATCCCAGGTTCGTTCGCGATACCCCGCCATATCAATGGGACCAGTCGATCATGCCACAGACCTTATTATATCGATCGATGCGGCGACGATATTCGGCGACAAGAGCTGCGTAGTGTTCCGGCTGAGAGAGCCACAGGACGTGCGTCGAGTGACGAAGCTCCTCCACAAGACCCGAAAGCCTGATCCTGCTCGTCTCACGAGACCCGACTACAAACAGTCCGTCGGTAGTCGGCTGAGCAGTGCACTTCGGAAGCACTCCCTCGATCTCCTCAACGAGCTCGAGCATGCGCTCGATAAGCGGGCGGTTGAGGCAAACATAGAGCATGTCTTCGCGGGCCTCATCCTCGTTCATGCGCGCCTTGAAATCCGACATCCACGGATCGAACACCGCCTGTTCAACCAATTCTTCGGTCACGCTACGATCGACTGCATCATCATCCGGGTGTCGCGGTCGGAACCGCGATAGTTCTACGACTTCGCCCATCGGGGTTCTCCATTTCTACGACTTTTCTACTACCGATACAGTGCCACTCTGCCGTGCAAAGTCAACAGCAATATGGTACAAATCTCACTTCTGATCTTTCACACTAGCAATGGGGGTACGCCTTGGGGCAACTCTTCAAACTCGATCCTCTCGATAAACTTTTCGTGCTGCCGAAGCCGCAGGATGAACTGACCGATGAGGTCTGGGCGATCATCCACTCGTTGGAGGCAGCAGGGCAGCTGCGGATCACCTGCAAACGCGACGGTTACTGCACGACGGCGATCACTACGTCAAATCGTATCTCGCTGCACTCGCGACAGAATACAGAGTGGACGGGCAAGTTCCTGCACATTGAGCAGGATCTGCGCGACATGAACATCCCACACGACACGCTCGTATGCGGAGAATCTACAGTCACGCACAATGGCCGCGACGATCCAAATCTGTTCGGTCGCTTCGCACTTTCCGGCACGAAGAATTCGCATGCACTGCAGAAGGAATTCCCGCGTACACATCTTTCGCTCTTTGATGTGATCATCTTCAAAGGCAAGGATGTTTCGAGGCTTCCGTATGATGACCGCATGGATATACTGCGAAATCTTTGCGCCCGTAGCGTAGGACACATTTCGTTGATCGAGCATTTCGACGTGCCGCTCGCGGCGGCTCAACAGATCGCACGAGAGCGCAAGCTCGAAGGGCTCGTTCTCTGTGACGCCCGAGCGGGTACGTCGTTCCGACTCGACGCAAACTGGAGCGATCCGCTTCGACCTGACGGTCGGTGGAAATGGAAGATCAAGCCGACCACGGATTTTGTGGCGACCGGCTGGATCCCATCCACGGCCGCGACCCATTTCGGTCAGGTAAAAGAGCTGATCTTGGGCTTGTATCACCCGATCACGAGAGAACTGATCGGGTTCGGCAATGCGGGTGTCGGTCTGAAAAAGCCTCAGCGCCTCGAACTCATGACCGCGCGTTACCCACTCGTGGCGGAAGTCCGATATGAGTTGATCAGGAAGAACAATACGCTCAAGAACCCCGTCATTGAACGCATCCGCGACGATAAGCTTCCGGAAGAGTGCATCTTTCCGTTCGTGCGTGCTCCCTAGTTCCAAAACGATCAAAGACCCCGGAAGATCCGTCTCCCGGGGTCAATCTTTTTATCGGTTTTTAAACTCGCCGATGAGATTCTTTGCGTTCTTAGGCGCGGGCACAAGCGCAACGTCGCTCCCCACTCCTCGCTCATGCATCATGCGAAGCATCGAATGATCCGCGAGCGCGAATCCGACGGAGTCGAACACGATAATTCCGTCGCTCGCACGCCTTCCCTTCTTTTTGCCTTGCACGACTTCCCACATTTCGTCACACGACACCTTTCCCTTTATATTCTGGATCTCTCCTTCGAGCTTCGTCTGCTCGTAGTACTCGACGATGACGCGGCTGTTCCTCATGAGTGCGGGATCGAGTTCTGTTTTCCCCGGGCAATCGCCGCCGATCGCGTTCACGAACAGGCGTTTGTTGTTCTGTACCGACTTGTACGAGAACAGACGAACTTTTTTCTTTTCGCAGATGCAGGTCGTTACGATGTCGCATCCCCGCACGACCTGGTCGCCGCTTCTGCACGCAACAAGCGTAAGACCGCTCCCCCTCATATTGCGTGCGAACTTTTTCATCGCGGCCGGATCGCGATCAAAATATCGGACGCTTGTGATAGTACGCACGCTTCGCATCGCATGCACCTGAAACTCTGATTGTGCACCGGTACCGATCAGTCCGAGCACGCGAGCGTCGCGCACTGAAAAATTTCGTGCGGCAAGTGCCGACATTGCAGCAGTGCGCACTGCTGTAAGGAGCGTCATGTCACACACGAGCTGCGGATAGCCGGTGGCTACATCGGCGAGCATGCCGAGCGCGACAATGGATAATTTGCCCGCCTTGGGATTCCCGGGATGCGCGTTCACATATTTGTAGGTGTAGTACTTGTCGCTCGCGCACGGCATGAGCTCGAACACACCATGCGAGAAGTGCGTGGCATGGCGGATACTCTTTTTGAACGAATGCCAACGATTCAAATCGGACGCTAGATACTTGAGTGCGTCGCGGAAGAGCGAATCGAATGACTGACGGCTGATGGATCGTGATGTGATTATCTTCATAGAGGTTCTGATTAAAAACGACCCGCTGTGTGCGGGTCGTTTTGGTTGTTATGTGGAGGAGATACTAAGCGCCGCACGGCTCGTACATCGAATTAGCCGCCGGTGTCGGGATGACGGCTTCGACGATGAACGAAACACGGGTACTCATATGTCGTTTAACCGTATCACCTAGAATGACAAAAACAAAACCTCGTCGAGAATGACGAGGTTTCTTTTGCCGCGCACTCGGCGGCTATGCAGGAACGCTGTGATCCCTACGGTACTGCTCGGCCAGTTCGCGGCCAAGGACGAAGTTGAGCCTGGAGTGAGCGAACTCACCGTCGGCGCCGCCGTAGTCGCGCGAAGCTTCCTTGGCGCGGCGCTCGATCGCGGCCACCTGGTCGGGAATCGAAATCTTCGCAGTCGCAAACTGGATGATGTCCGTGGTTTTAAACGACATGGTTTTCTCCCAATGCTGCTGTGTGTTTAGTCCCGCGAATATAGTGCCACGAGCATGCATAAAGTCAAACCCCCTCGGCAAGATAGTCGAGGGGGGGGTGTTGTTTATTCGCCCGGGATCCACAGACCAGATGGCTGCTGAGAGAACATATCCCGTATTCGTACACCGTGGGCCGCGTGTACCTCGTTCGCGTCTCGGCGAATACGCATTTTTACGGTTTCGGGTAGACGTGCCACGTCGACGTCGCGGGTAACCACCAGCTCGCAGTCTTTGCTATACCGACCGAACTCGACCGGGTACAAAGGCGCCTTGATGATGGAGAAGTTCGCGTCGTTTACTGCAGGATCCATGAGCTTGTCTTGATCCTGATAGATACCGAACGCAGAACGATCCATCTTGAACAGCCAATTCTTCTGCCCGTTCTTGCGTAGCGAACCGAAGACAAAGATCGGCTCGGGATCGCCGGCAGCAATCGCATCGAGAAACATCGCTTCGATCATGTCGGCGAGATCCTCGAGACTAGCCGGCAACCCATAGCCTCCCGTATAGAGCGCGACCTCGAGCGCACGAGACGCGTAACGCGCATGTCGTTGATCCCTGCGAAAGTGAGCTTTGAAGCGCTCCCACACGGGGTGGTACGGCAAATGAGGATAGAGTCCGCAGTCCATGTCTGCCGCGAGGAATTCCGCCTGGTATTGCAGTACACGTTCGCGCAATATCTGAAACGAGTCGCAGTTCCCGAGGATAGACTCGGGCAGGATGAATCTGATCGAGTTCCACCGGAAACGCTCGCGCAGCAAATGCAATGCGCGTCGCATGGCAGTGAGCCGCTCAGATCTCGTGTCGCTCAACCGAACGTCGAGAATCGAACCGTCCTCTATTCCCTGCACCTCGAAGGGGCAACGGAAAGCCTTTGTCGCTGTCATATGCACCTCTACATGTTGGCCGGACACAACAGTGCCAATTGAGAGCATGCGTGTCAAATTAAAAAAGGAAAAGCTGCACAGAGTGCAGCTTTTTGTAGGTGTCTAAGTCGCGCCTCTCACGAGTGCGCCGCGGACTGTTACGTCGTCCAATCCGAAACTTGCTGGCAAATGCCGCTCGCAACTTATTGTCTTCTACCCGCATGGGGGGAGAACCGTGTCGACGCTGACACGGAGCATGGGTTCGGCCGGGGCCGTCCTCAAGTTCTTTCTGCAGTATGCCAATTACCGGGGACGAAGCAAGATAGCTGGACCCCGCCACTAAGAAAGCATGTAGAGTACGTAACAAATAAGCCCCAGATTGAGGTACGCCGTGGCCGACATACCTGGAGCACGGTAGAGCGGATCGATGCGGTACCCGATCCAAAAAACGATCCGTGCAATGACGAACCAGATCGCAGCGGCCCAGATCACGTGCAGATGAGTGAATGGCAGCACAGTGGAGGCAGTGAGCGATGCGACCAGGAACACAAAATTCTGCTGGAGCGTATTGTCGGTCACGCGGCCATCGATCTCCATCGCGGCGCTCTCTGCGTGACGTGTCGGATCAATTGCCTCGCTCAGAAATCGCTTGTTTCCTACGGTAATCATCATGATAAAGAACGGGAGGATCGCGAATAAATTCGCCGCTAGCGCGTACGCGAGGCGGTTGCCGGTGTTATCCATGATATGCGACTCAGGCACGACCGTAGAGAGTACCCATACAC
>JAGOTU010000009.1 GCA_018061585.1 Minisyncoccota bacterium
CCTTCGTAGCGCTTCTCGAGCGCGGGCAGCAATCCACCCTCCCGCGGACCTATGAATACTGTCGGTATGCCATCCGCGCCACGGATCGAAAGTGCTACCATACCGTCTTCGTACGGCGCCCGTGAAAGAGTGATCACTGTCACACCGTCCCGAGCCATCAGTTCCTGCGTCGCGGTATGCGACGGTGGGGATGTGATAATCACTATGGAGGTAAAGAACACCACGAGCGCAGCTGCTGCGGCTTGTGCGCCGATCGTCGGAGCAAAATACTTCTGGGCAAATTGCGGCCGCACACGATACATCACTACGTGATACACATGGAGCGCGACCAGGAATATCGCAGATGTCAGTAGTGGCACGAAGACCTGCCCCCAATTGGTCGTCGTCACATTCGAAAAACTTTTCAGATGCAACCAGATAATGTACCCGGCAGTAACAGTTAGTACGGCAAGATTCGCCGAGAGCATCGCGATGACGCGACCGGTTATCTGCGGCACAACGGATTCGCGTACGCGGGATACCATTAGCACGCACAAGACCACGAGTGATCCGAGCCATAGATCTTTCTCGATCACGTGAACGACATTCACAGCGATCGAAAGCTCCGGATAGAACGGATTCGCGCTCGCGTGACTCACGATCGCGCGAAAGTATGCGAACACAAAAAGTGGCACGCCGAGCAGGATCACCGTTGTTCGCACACGACGGAAACCGAATACGGCAGCAAGTACACCCGCGCTCGAAAGCGCGATCAGACGCACAAGTGTCGAGATCCCGGCACTCGTGTGCCTATACAGGTGGAACGCCTCGCGCAGACCGGTCTCGTGAAGTGCCGCAAGCTGATAGGTCTTCAGGAACAACTGGCCCGCAGCTCCCGTAAAACCGAAGACTGCAGCGGCAAGTGCGAGCCATACGAATATGCGTCGCGCTCGCGTGTCACCAGAGAGAATATAGAGCGCAAGCGATCCCCACAAAATGCTGTTCCCAAGGAACTCGACGAACATATATATTGCTTCCTGCGTGGTTGCGATCTGTACTACTTCTTCGCTCGCCGCGAGCGGAGCAATGTCCGACCCGACCGAATACGCGTACGACCCACGAGTAAAATGTCCGTCATCGCGGGATACGACACTCCATGCAACTGTGTAGACACCGTCTGCGTTTCGCACCGGGACTCGCAATGTGTAACCGTCAGAGTCCACGGTCGCGGAACCCCCCTGCACCTGTGCACCGGACGGATCCGTGACACGGATGCGACTTGAACCCGGTTCAAGGCGCTCGCTGAACCGTATCGAAATTTCCGAGGGAGCAGTCGGCATCCGCTGTCCTGTGCCCGGCTGCATGTCTACCGGTGATGCGTGCGCGAAAACAGCCGCCGGTAAGAATAGCGCGAGTAGTGTACCTGCGAGGATAAGGGTTCGATTCATAGGTCTGTCCGCCCGGAGAGACCACCGTCGCTCCGGGCATGATCTGTAAGCTATTAGGAGCGTCGACGAGCGACGGCAGCGACAAGAGCGATCACTGAGATCGCGAGCGCAGCGGTCGCAAGGCCGTTACCTGACTTTGATCCCGAGAGAGCGAGCAAATCGGATGATGCCTCCGGAAAGCCCATGTCAGTTTTGGGCGACGGACAACCGAACGCGCCGGTCTTCGATACACGAGTAACACCTTCTGAGATCTCGACACGAGTTTTATCCTCCGGTGCAGATGCATGACCCGGAGCATTACACGTGAACGTTTGATCGAAAGGTGTATCGGCGATCTCGCCATACACGCGATACGAGAGTGTGGTCGCGACCGTCGGATAGAACGGTGCCTTGTATGCACCCGGTGTGTTGTAGACGGTCTCAAAGTCCATCACTTTTCTCTTGTTCCCGGCGATGAGTTCTACCTTGAGCGAATCCTCGAGCCCTTCAACGGGCTTGTTACCGGCGACAGCTGTGACACGCAGCTCGACACCTGATTTATCATCCACAACGAGCGGTTCGTTCAATGATCCAACAACGATCTGATACTGCGCACCTTTTATTTCGAACACCTGGACTTCGTGAGCACTGGCGATGAACGGTACCGCCAATGAACCGAGAATGACGATCGCCGCTATGTTTAACTTCATACTTCTTTGCAATGAGAGAATTGATTAGTTAATTGTTACCGTCTGATGCGCTTCAATGCGAGACCCGTCGACACTTAGCTCGCTGTGATCATTCGCATTCAATGTTACGAGCACTTCGTTTTGGCCCGTAGAAAAGTATTCCTTCCCTACGTGGAACCAGGCGCCATACACTCGAGCGATCTTCTTACCATTGATCATCAGGTGCGCGTGTCCCTCGTTCGGTGCGATAGCGCCATTGACGTGTTGGGGAGCAAACGCAAAGTTCACGGGTACGATCTCCACGTTATAACCACTCATACTGTCCGGGTGAAGGACGAACGTTACGCTCGGCTTCATCGGCCAGGTGGACACGTCAACCGGTACATGCGGATGTGCCATGGTCGATGATGTCGCAGACTCCGGTTGAGTGGGTGTTTGAACAGGATGAACGCTCGCGATCACTCCCGCGTCAAACCGAGCGCGAGAAATCGCGCCAAAGTATCCTGTCGCCGGAACTCCGGCTAACTTTTGCCAATGTACTAGCGCAGCTTTCGTTCGCGGACCAAAATAGCCGGTTACGAGTGTCGATGGCAGAAGCTGCAGATCAACGAGTCTCTGCTGCAGACATGTGACATCGGCACCGTTGCTCCCGAGTGTTATGTTGCTCGTAATGACGCAAGCTGATGGTAAAGGAATATCGACGATGCCCACTTCTTCCGAATGGTTGGCGGACGCTATCGCAGGCACCACTAAGGCGATCGCTAGAGTGATCGCGAGGATTATTTTTTTCATGCGTAAGGAACAAAATTAGATGAGTAGAAAATGTATTTCTGCTCAACTGAATGTCCTATACGGCGCTACGCCTCGTCGCACATGATCCATCAGTGAATCGACATGTGTATCCGCCGTACGTGCCACGATAACGCGTCGCACTATGAGCACCAGAGCTATCACCACGAGCATGTTGAAAACCGGGAGCACTTGTTTCTCTTCGTGCCGGAGCGACGCGTGTAGCGACTGCCAGATGGAACTTTCCGTTCCGTGATCATGGGAATCACCATGTGAGTGTGAGATAAGCGCATGCGCAGGTCCGCCAAGGAGGAGTGCGCTCATGATCATCCCCGCGAGCACAGGTGCGATGAAGGTGGTCGCTCGAAACATGGGTATAGTATACGACACACTATCGCCACTCACCGATCACCTTCCCCTTGATATCGAGCGCAGTCCCGATCGCAATGAGCGTGACGCCGAGGATCACGAGTCCTCCTACGAACGGGATCATGCCGATGATGAAGTACAGGAGCGTCCCCGTAAGTATGGTCTTCCATGTCACTTCGTACTCATGCTGTTTAAATACATATTTATGTACGACACTACCGATGAGGATCGGGGCGATCATGGTTCCGATTATGATCAGTCCGAAAAATCCGAGTAGCCCGAGTACACCGAATGCGATCCCGATCACCGTACCCAACAGAAGCACCGAAACGATCGGAGTCACGATCACGAACACGACACCGCGCCCGAGCTCAGCGAGCGGTCGTTTAACAGCGCGCGCAACGAGCTCATCCGCGTATCGCTGAAACACATACCCAATCACGAGCGCGCCCGAGAAGACCATGAACATTTTCGCCACGAACCAGATCGAAAAGAATGCGACAAGTCCGAGCTTTGCGGCTTCGCGAACGTCGGGGCTTTTTGTGAACACCGTCTCTCCGGTGACCGTCGCACCGCTCTCAAGCGTCGCCTGTTTCGGCGACTTATATGTGAACGTGCCCTTGATCCGGGCATTCGGACCGAGCGTGACATTTTCCGCCTGAATAATATCGAGGTTTCCGTTGATCGCCGAATCAATGCGCACGTCTCCACCGGCGACGAACACGTCACCTGCGATATCGGGAGCATTGATCCGCACCACACCTCCCGCCGCACGCACGTCACCTCCGACTTTCGGGCTCGAGATGGTCACCTGCCCGCCGGCCACAAAGATATCACCTGTTACACCCCCCTGAATGACGACCGTGCCGCCCGCGACGCGCAGGTCGTCGTGCACATCCGACATGATCGAGACAGTGCCTCCGCTTGCTGCAATATCTCCGAGCACAGTGCCGTTGCTGAGAATGTTGCCGCCAAAGACCGTAAGATCACCCCGGAGCGATCCGCTACTCGAAACGGATCCGCCAAGCATGTAGAGGTCATCATTAAGGATCTCCTCCTTCTCGAACGTCGGGGCGTCCCCGGTGCGGATCTCCGCCGCGAACGAGAGCGAAGGAATAAGGAGGGTAACAACGAGTAGGACGGCGGGAATACAGCTTGAGAGAGAAGTCATATAAAGCATTCTACCTCTCTGAGAGTTGCCCGCAATTGACGAGTTTTGGGGTATACCCTGTGAGATAACCTGTTCGACTGCCTCAGCGAATATTAAGTTTGTATCTCATGGGGTACACTGGTGAGCCATGAGGCACCTCTGGCTTCGACCGGGATACACGATCTTCGCCGTCTCGGTATTCCTCTCGGCTTTTCTTCTGTTCGCTGTCCAGCCCATGGCAAGCAAACACCTCCTGCCGTATTTCGGTGGTTCCTCTTCAGTATGGGCTACATCGCTCGTCTTCTTTACGACGATACTGTTCCTCGGATATGCGTACGTGTACGTTGTGACGTCACTCCGGTCGAAACATCAGATGATGATCCATGGAGGCGCGATCGTAGTCACGGTCGGGGCAACACTCCTCGCGATCGCATCGTGGGGCTCGATCTATCCTCCGCTCGATTGGATAACCGGGAGCCAGCTCGCGCCCGCACTTCGTGTGCTCGTCGCGCTCACACTCTCCGTCGGAATTCCCTATTTTTTGCTCTCGACGACCGGCCCCCTGCTCCAGTACTGGTACGGTGTCACCTCTGAAAAAGAGCCTTACAAGCTCTACGCCTTATCAAATGCCGGATCACTGATCGCTCTGCTCGCGTATCCGTTCCTGATAGAGCCGAACATCTCGCTCTCGCGAGAGGAGGTGCTGTGGAGCGTTCTGTTCTTTATATACGCGATACTCCTCACACTTGTTACGCTGTCTATCCGCCGTATCCCGCCGCACGTCCGTGCGACCGCTGCAGAAACCGGAACGCGCATGCATAAGCTGCAGTGGGTGGCTCTTGCCGCACTTCCGGCATTCCTTCTTGTAGCAACGACCACCGTCCTCACGCAACTTATTTCACCGGTGCCGCTCCTGTGGATCATGCCGCTTGCCTTGTATCTGCTGACATTCATTCTCGCCTTCAGCGGATACGGATCAGCACGATTTTTGCCGCTGTTCGTATTTATCGCGGCATGTTCCGCATACATGTACACACCCGCGCATCCGATGCAGATCGTAAGCCAGGTCACGGCATATCTCGTACTCCTCTTTTTTGCATCCTTTATGTGTCATGCCGAACTGTACCGGCGGCGACCCGCGACCGCGGCACTCCCGTTCTTTTACCTCTGCACGTCGTTCGGGGGCATGATCGGAACGATGGCCGCGAGCTTACTTTCGCCTGTCGTCTTTAATGATTTCTTTGAATTCCCGTTCGGTCTTGCGATCACAGCCGCGCTCGCGGTCATCCTTATTCCTGTGGAATTCTACCCGCGCCTGATGAACGAACGTGCAGTTCGCATGGTTCGTATCATTGCGCCGTTCGTCTTCGCAGCGATGCTTGCGACCCTCATATTGAATAGCGCGTCCACGCACGTGCTCGCGTCGCGAAGTTTTTACGGTGCAGTACAGATCAAATTTCAGGACGAAGCGACAGTACTGATGAACGGCACGACTATGCATGGCCTGCAGCCAGTCTCGCGTGAGTGGTCGTATATTCCCACGTCGTATTATACGGCGAGCAGCGGTTTGGGCCGCGCTATACGTGCTGTTCGCGATAGCGCACAAGGCGACGCGGTACGCGTAGGTGTGATCGGACTTGGAACAGGCTCCATCGGAGTGTATTGCGAACCAAAGGATACATTCACATTTTATGAGATCGATCCGCACATAGAACAGATCGCCCGGTCGTACTTCAGCTATTTGTCACGCTGCGAAGGTTCCGAAGTCAAGATCGGTGACGGCAGGATCGTCCTTGCTTCTGAGTCGCTCGAAGACGGTCGCTATGATCTTTTCGCGGTCGATGCATTCACCGACGACGCGATCCCTGCACACTTGCTGACGAACGAAGCGGTCGCATTATATATGGACCACCTTTCCGCCAAAGGCATCCTTGCGATCCACACGTCGAATCGCTTTCTTTTGTTGTACCCGATGATCCTTTCTATCGCGAGAGAACAATCACTCTCGGCGATGGTCGTGTTCGACAACGCCGAATCCGGCTACCTCGGCACTCCCTCCCAATGGGTATTGCTCGCGAAGGATCCGAAAGTGCTTCAAACGGATGCATTCATCGGTGTGGCTCCGTGGACCGCAAAACAACCATTGCCTGCCGCATGGACAGACAACTACACGAGCTTGTTCTCGGTCCTGAGCGTGCCGCTCCCGTTCTAAGGCTCGCACTATTCCGCTACGTACTGCAGTGGAGACGAAGTCGCCCCGGTGTTCGGGATCGACGGCAACGTGTCTACCGCCGTGTACCACCACACAGCTGCAGTGATCGCGAGTACCACAACGACCGCCGTGATCCAGTATCCTGCTGCTCGCTCATCAGTGTCCATACGCGTCATTGTGCGCGCTTCGCATTAAAGCGGCATGAACGTATACTCCCGCAATGGAACAGCCCGATTACAAAGATGCGCTGCGTGCACTCAAGAAGGATCCGAAGTTCGCGACACTTTTGAAACGTCACGGCAAACCGGATCTTTCGCGATACCACGGCGGGATAAATATATTTCAGTCTCTCCTTAGATCTATCGTGTTCCAGCAGATCTCCGGGTCTGCAGCACGCGCGATCCACGGACGTCTGCTAGAGCTATTCTCCAAACAGCACCCGACACCAGCGGCACTGATAAAAATTCCCGCTCCACAGCTGCGTGCATGCGGCCTATCAGTGCAGAAGATCGTGTACGTGCGAGACCTTGCCGAGCGGTGCCTCGACGGCACCATAGAAGAGAAGCGGTTTCCCGGCATGACATCAGAGGAGATCGTCGATCACCTGATCGTCGTCAAAGGAATCGGAGTATGGACTGCACAGATGATGTTGATATTCCGATTGCATCGTTTGGATATCCTCCCCGTCGGGGACCTCGCGATACGAAAAGGATTTAAAAAAGTATACAAATTGCGCAACGATCCAAAACCAAAGGATATGGAACGCATTGCCAAGCCGTGGCGCGCATACGCATCGGTCGCGTCGTGGTACTTGTGGGAAGAGGTCGACGAAACAAAGCGTGCCGCAAAATAAAAGACCCCGGTTTCCCGGGGTCTTTTATTCAACTAATTCTTACTGTGCGCTGAATGATGAACCGACCGGTCCGCCGTCGGCTGTGATGAGCTGATCCTTTTTGTAGTCGAACTTCTTGTCGCCGTCATCGACATAGATCACAACGCTGTAGGTCTTCCCTGCCTGCGTTGCACGCTGCACCTTGACCGAGCCTGATGTCGCACTCGATGGGAACCACGCTGCTCCCAAGATACTCATGTCGTCGCGAACGGCGATCCAGCTTGCTCGCGTGAGAGATAGTGACGAGAGCGTGACCGAAGTACCCGCTGCCTGATCCGCTGCTGCAACAGATTCACCGTCACTCGTTGCAGTTACCGTACCCTTCGGTACATTCTTTGATGTATCAACTGTTGTCGTAGACGGTGTCGTTGTTGCTACAACGTTCGCCTCCTCAACTGGTGCGCCCTCACCTCCACGCATAGCGAGCCACGCGCCGCCAACGATGAGCACAAGGACTGCTGCTCCGATAATTACCCACTGCGTCATATTATTTGTTTCCATATCATTCGTTCAAGACTAATAGTGTTACGGGATGCTATGCCACGAATAGTAGGATAGCTACCTCATGTGTGAAAGGACTCCACCTGGGGACAATTTTTTACACCACAATTCGCCAAAAACCACAGCCAATCTTCATCTTCATGACCTATATTTAGAGCCATGGAAATCTGGTACACCCTGACCGGCGAGATCGACAAGAAAGGCGTCCAGGAATCGATCAGTTGGATAAACGGAGAGCTGTACTCGAAACCGGTGACCCGGATGAAATTCCTCCTCGCAAGCGGCGGGGGTGACGTGGGTGCAGGCGTGAACCTGTATACGTACCTGAAAGCGCTCCCCATAGATGTGGAAACGATCGGTTTCGGAGAAATGGACGTAGCGGCAACGCTCGCATTCCTCGGTGGCACATCGCGCACCGCGATCGAGCAGTGTCAGTTCTTTTTTCACGAGGGACGGTACACCATCGAGGACCATACAGCTCCCGTGCACACGCACGAAGAAGCGATATCAGTATTCCGTCGCGAATTGCACAACATGATCTACATCATCGCGCGCGAAACGAACAACGACACCGAAGTCGTTGCGACTATGCTCCGCAAATCCAAGAGTATGCGGGCAGACGAAGCGCAGGAGTTCGGACTCGTGCACCAGATCGTGAATGTGCTTCCGCTCAAACAACAGCAGGAAAAAGGCTTCGGATTCGGTCCGAAGCAGTAAAGATCTATTCGTTGAACTCGAATCCGAGCGTATTCCAAATATCCGCTGCCGGTATCGCACCCTCGCGCAGAATAACTGGATGATCCTGCGAACAATCGACGACGGTCGACGGAGGGCGCTTCGGTAGCTCCCCTGCGTCGATCGCGAGTACGACCGCCTGCGCGTTCTCCCCTAATTGCTCCACGATATCCGAAATATTCGTCATCGGCATCATGCCAGCGCGATTCGCGCTCGTGGTCGTGATCGGTCCGCCGAACTGCTCCACCAGTTCTCTACAGAACGAATTGTCGGGGATCCGTATCGCGAATGTGTCGATGCCTTTGGCGATGCCTGTTTCGATACCGTCTTTCTTTTTGAGCACGAGCGTGAGCGGACCAGGCAAGAATTTCTCGGCAAGCAGTCGAGCGTGATCATTTATATGAGCGTAGCGCGCCGCCATCTGCATGTCGGAGACGATCGCGTGGATCGGCTTCCCTTCATCACGGCCTTTTACATGGTAGATATGCGCAACGGCGGAATCAGACAATGCGTCCACACCGAGGCCGTAGAGCGTATCGGTGGGATATATCACGACGCTCCCCGCATCAATATTCGCAGCCGCGTAGGTTGCGGCCTTGTCGTCCGATACTTTCATTATTTCCATGAGGACACTATACAGTCGCGGTATACTTTGCGCATGGAATCTATGCAGCCGCGCGGACGGCATACTAAACTTGCAGAAAAAGCCCTCGATACGAAAGTGCTGCTCGCACTTGATCGGCAAGAGCGCAACAAGGTGATGGCAGAGACCGCCGAAGAACTTGTAGGCGCGCTTCGTGAGAGCGGAGCAGTAGAGTTCAACAATATTACCCAGATGTATCAGGCGCTCCGCGGCATCGAAATGATCGTTCGCCGGGAAGACCCGCAACGCGTACTGGAGCTGACAGTCGACCACGCACCGGTGAAGATAGATTTTCCCCCGGGTGATCGCTACTCGAACGCGGTCGAATGGAAGCCCGAGCTCGGCTCACGCGGAATCAGTAATGCATTCCTTGAAGGTTACGGTCATATAAACGGCGCGGTCACGATCATGGGATTCAAAAAAGGATCGTTCGATATTCAATCACTCCCCGACGCCGAGCAGCGTTTTGCCGGACTCGACCGTGCATATGTGCGCTCCGTCAAAGGCGAGGTACGTCCGGAAGATGTGATATTCGTATCCGCACGAATACCGATCGCCGCATTTCCTGAAGCAGAGATGACCGAGGCTGAGCTCGATCTCCTTGATGCGTATCAGGAGTTCCAGAAGAACGGTAAGAATCCGCCGGCATTCTTTGTGCAACGCGGATTTTTGTATACTGACAACATCCAAAAACAATAGCCGTCGCACGAATGCGACGGCTCATTTCTCAGACTCGGTCTGACATTCAACGCAGCGCAGTGCCGCGGGGACTTTTTCCAATCGATTCGGATCGATCGGATCTTCGCAGTCGAGACATACACCGTATATTCCGTTGCGAAGCCGGGCCAGCGCAAGACGCTGTGCCGGCAAAACATGGTTGGCTTTCAAGCTGGCATCGAGTCGCCCGCCTTCGACCACTCGCTCGCACCGACTGATGCGGTCGAGAATTCGACCCTCCTGCTGGGCAAGATACGCGGTTTGATGCATGGATCACCCTGTTTTTTGCTCGAAATACATGGTAGCACGATAAGACACCTGTGTCAATTATTCCCTCCCGGATTCTGGCAAACCGGGGCTAATCTGCTACACTTGCGGCACGCGCGATTAGCTCATTTGGTAGAGCGACCCCTTGACGTGGGGTAGGTGGCAGGTTCGATTCCTGCATCGCGCACGAGATTCAAAAACAGCCCCTGCGGGCTGTTTTTGTTTACTCGTGCGGGCCGGAGCGATGTGAGGCCAGCAGGCCGAACCGCGAGGCGGGGCCTGCGACCAAAACTTTGCGGCGGCAAAGTTTTGAGTTGTGGGCCACACGACGCGATGCAGGAATCGAAGGCGAAGGCTGGGGCCCCGCCAGCAGGCGGGGATGCCTGAGCGTGGTCAGGCGGAGAAAAGTTATGACGAGAACTTTTCGAGCGCTTGACCTATTCACTGCAGATCGTGAAAAAAAATACCCACGCAGTCGCCTGCGCGGGTATAGATTTTGTGCTCGAACAAGGGACTACTCGAACTGTTCCGCAATGTTCGCATGAACGATCAACGTGTCATGCGGACGATTGGTCACGCGAACCGGTAACTCCGGTTCATACACTTCCCAACCGTCTCCGGTTTTCGGACGCATGAACACATACCCAAGCTTCCGAGTGATCCCGATGATGGGAGTCGAATCCCACGGTGTTTCATCGCCATCGCTCATCAGCATCGCACCGACTTCTCGCTTCCACAGCCGCGCCATCCACGTGCCGATCGACGATCCCATGATCTCGTAATTCTTGAATCGCGGAAGTAGTGTCTGTGCGTGCTCGCTGTACCAGTGCGGCGGATCACGAAGCATCACGTAGAGGTCGGTCAGCGCAGTGGGTTTCGGCTCCCGCAGCTCTTCGAAATGATCGAGGCCCGAGATGCGGAATACATGGTCCGACTCCGGTCGATAACCGATCAGTTCGTTGGCCATGATGTCGGCCACATATGCCGAGATCACCGTTCCGTCGAGCACAAGCGCGATCATCGATGCGATGCCATGTGACTGTCTGCGAATGTAGGCGCGGGTGCCGTCGATCGGGTCGAGCGTGAAATACGCCCTGCATCCGTTTTTTGGAGGCACGAACAGCGGCACGTCACTCCCCGGCGACTTCTCCTCACCGATGATACCGGCGTTCGGGAAACATTCCTCGATCATTCGCACGTAGATCGCCTGCGCTTTGGTGTCGGCGCTCGTGAACACATCCTTATCCATCTGGCCGCTGTAGTCGGGCTTCGTATGCGCCTCGAACACGTCCCGTTCAAGTTTCGCGATCACCATGGCGCGACGCACTGATTCCTTTACAACCCGGCCTACGATGTGGCCGTTCACGGGGCCCATGCCCATATCCAAAACCGTCATCTCTCGTTCCTCTCTATCTCTACCGTCTGCACCATACAATTCACAGAATTGATGTCAACTGAGCCGCTTCGTGCGCTCGCGTTGCTATAATTTTTCGTACCATGGAGCTCAATACGCACCACCGACTCTCGCAGGCTGCGTTTTGGTATTCGTCCTTCCCTGCCGTCATTCTTTCATTCATTGCGGTCATTGCCGGTGCTTTTATGAAAGACATGGTCACCGCTGCATGCGTGCAGAGTGCGTGCCCCAGCTATGTGCCGCTTATCGTTCCCGGGATCGTGATCGTGTTCATCGCTGCAGCGCTCGCGCATCCCATACTCACTTTCATTCTGTTCTCGTATACCCTCGCGGAACGTTCCATCACCATTAATACAGGCATCCTGTTCAGACAGTACGAAACCATCGACTTTACCCGCATTCAAACGATCGATCTCGAACGCGGGCCGCTCTTGTGGCTCTTCGGTCTCACCGAAGTACATTTATGGACAGCATCTGCCGCGCAGTTCAATGATCATGACGGCGAGACACATGCGCGCCCTGACACCGTATTGATCCTCGATCGCGACACAGCCGTGCAATTAAAGGAATTCATTACAACGGCGCAGCATCCGCCGACGCCGACCGCCTGATACACTCGTTATATGACATCACTTAAACTGTTCGGGCTTTCGATGGCGGTCTTTGCATTTCTCGACTTTATTTGGCTCGGCTACGTGATGAGCGCCAAATACAAAGAGTGGTTCGGACCGCTCGCGCGATTGAACGCCGACGGCTCGCTCAACGTGAACTTCGTCGCTGCAGTATTTGTATACGTGTTGCTCGCGGCAGCGATCGTATTCTTTGTACTGCCGCGCACAGCGGGACACGGCCAAGGCCAGGTATTTCTGTACGGTGCGTTGATGGGCCTCATTATCTACGGAGTGTACGACCTCACGAACGCCGCCACCCTCGCTCGCTGGCCGCTCGCGCTCATCCTTGCCGATACCGCATGGGGCACGTTCGCGACCGGTATGACTGCGTACGTCGTCTCGTATCTTTCCAAAATGTTTTCGTGGTTATAGATTGCATGTATTTGCATTGCTCAGCTGCGCGAAGCGTGACTGACCCTTTTTCGGGCTTCGCAAATGCGACGGTGCGAGCAAGAGGAATTTTCTGGAGATAACTTATCCGTACCGAAAAAAGGGTCAGTCACCGAAGCTACTCCACATCCTGAATAAATCCGCCGGCCTGGTGCGCCCAGAGCTCGGAGTAGATCCCGCCTTTAGCCACAAGCTCTTCGTGCGTTCCCTCTTCTGTTATCGCGCCGCGGTCGAGCACGATGATGCGATCCATTTGCCGAAGCGTCGAGAGTCGATGTGCGATCGCGATCACAGTCTTTCCTTCCATGAGCGACTGCAAGGCTTTTTGAATTTCCACTTCGCTCTCGGAATCAAGTGCGCTTGTCGCTTCGTCGAGGAGCAACACCGGAGCACTCTTGAGTATCGCGCGCGCAATAGCGATACGCTGGCGTTCCCCGCCCGAGAGCTTTACCCCGCGTTCGCCCACCATGGATTCATACTTCCCATTCAACCGCTGAATGAATTCATGCGCCTGCGCCTGCTTTGCAGCTTCGATGATCTCTTCTTCGGACGCGTCCGGCTTTCCGTAACTTATGTTCTCGCGGATGGTCCGATGGAACAGGAGCGGCTCCTGCGGCACGATCGATATCGCCCGACGCACGCTCTCCTGCGTGACGCTCGCAATATCGATACCGCCGATCTTTATCGCACCGCCGGAAACATCGTGATGATGCATTAATAGTCGGATGAGTGTGGACTTACCGGCGCCGGAGCGTCCAACCAGTCCCACGCGCTGCCCGGACGGAATAACGAGCGATAGGTTCTCAAATACCGGCTGGCCCTGGAACCCGAACGTCATGTTCTCGAATGCAATGTCGGCATTCGCGATACGCAGATTGAGCGCTCCCGGTTTATCGGGAATTTCATGCGGCTCGATGATCTCTTCTAAGCTCTCACTGATCTCTCCCCATGTTTCCGCGAATTTATTGAAGTTCGATCCGAGTGATTGCAGCTGTCCTTCGATACGGAATATGATCGCGATCACGAGCACGATATCGCCGACCGACATCGCCCCAGCCTTCGCGAATGCGACCGCCATATAAATAAGCACGCTCCCGAATACTACGAGGAGCACGCTGTTGAGGGCGCGCGTCCACTCACCGAAGAACCAGCTGCGCAGATGCGCCTGACGCCGGAGCTCCGCCATACTCTTGAGCCTTTCTATTTCGAATTCCCGACGCGTATACTCCTGCATCGCGCTTACGTTGGATAACAGGTCAACGGTCGCTCCGTTTATCTGTGTTTCGAGCGAATGTGCATAATTCGCAAGCGGCACACGCTTCTTACCCAAATAGATATTGATCGTGAACATGAGTGCCACCCACCCGATGAACACAAGTGCGATGACCGGACTCACGAACCACGCGAGTATAAAGCTCACGATCACGCTGATTCCGACTTCGAGGAACTCCCACAGGATCATGTCGATCGTCTCTCGCACGCCCGCAGTCGCATGACGGATCTTGTTCATGATCGATCCAGAAAAACGATCAGAGAAATATGAGCGACTGTGCAGTGTTACGTAGGACGTGAGCGCAAATCGCGCTGTCGCCGATGCGCCCGTCGCCCATCTGGCTGCAGAGAATCCGGCGATGCGCCACATCAGCTTTCCCACGCCAAGGATCACGATATAGGCGACCGCCCAGAACACGACAGCGTTATACGAGCCGCCGGACGGAATCGCAGCAGCTGCGTTGGTTATCAATTTGAACAGATACGCAACACTCGATGCGAGGGCTCCGCCCACCATAGATATAACTATGGCGACAAGCGCCGCTTTCCAGTGCGGCCTCGATACATACAAAAAGAACCGCAACGGGTTTTTGCTTTGGGGAACGTCGCTTCTCCACATTGCGGGATTTTCTTTGTAGAGATTCAACATATATCAGGTTGATTCTAGCCGAATGTCGCCAAGCAAGCTATTCTAATCAAACGTCTATGAAAATTCTCGGTATCGAAACTTCGTGCGATGAGACCGCGGTGACGCTGATCGACGCATCCGGAACCTTCGGTGACAATTTTAAATTCGATATTCTCGGCAATGCGCTTTTCTCACAAGCCTCACTCCATGCGCAGTATGGCGGTGTGTTCCCGAATCTCGCCAAGCGCGAGCATGCAAAGAATCTCATTCCACTTCTGCGCGAGGTGCTCCGGCAGTCCGGTGAACTGGAGCAAGGCAAGGCCGATCTATCGGTGATCGCACGCGACCTGAAAGAAATTCTGCACCGAGAGCCGGAACTGCTCGAAGCCATTACCGGATTCGCGCTCGATTCCGGGCGACCCAACATCGATGCAATAGCCGTTACCGTCGGACCGGGGCTCGAACCCGCGCTCTGGGTTGGCATTAATTGCGCACGAGCCCTCGCAAAACTCTGGGATGTACCCGTCGTCGCAGTCGATCATATGGAGGGTCATATTCTGCTCTCGATGATGGATCTCGGATTGCAGCGCCATGTCGACTTCCCGCTTCTCTCGCTCCTTATTTCCGGAGGACACACCGAACTCGTGCTTTCGCGCTCGTTCGGCACATATGAGCGTATCGGCGAAACGCGCGACGATGCCGCAGGCGAAGCATTCGACAAAGTTGCACGATTGCTGGACCTTCCGTATCCGGGCGGACCGGAGGTATCGCGGCTTGCAGCGGAGGCCCGTGAACAAAATCTGTCGACACACATCGCGTTCACACGTCCGATGCTTCGCGACCCGTCATTCGACTTCTCGTTCTCCGGTCTCAAGACAGCGGTTCGTACCGTTGTGGAACAGCGCCGGCCGCTCACAGACGAACTGAAGCGCATCATCGCGAGGGAGTTCGAAGACACGGTTGCAGATGTTCTCGTCCACAAGACTATGCGCGCAGTTGATGAGTTCGGAGCACAAACTGTGGTCGTCGGTGGCGGCGTTTCTGCAAATACGCACATTCGCGCGCACCTTACCGAGGCACTCGCGCAAGCTGGGCACCCTGCAAATCTTTTGATCCCGCCTCCGGAACTGGCCACCGACAATGCGATCATGATCGCGATCGCAGGCTACTTCAAAGCACAGCGCAAAGAATTCTCTGCCCCCGATTCGCTGGTCGCGATCGGCAATTTGAAACTCAAGTAACAGAAAGCCGCGGTCATGCCGCGGCTTCTCCTTTCAATTCTTCAACACGAGAAAGAACGCGTTCGATCAAACCTGTCAGATCCTCATTCGAATAGCGGACGGGAATGATCGGCGCCCAATCATCCACAGGCGGAAGTCCAAGATGCGGGATGCTCTGTCTGCGCATCCACTGATCGCCGACGCGCTTGTATTCGATCAGTGCACCGTTCGGAACGTCGCCGCTCACCGCATTGAACAATCCGAACTCCCACGCGTTCATGCCGCCCATGATCACTCGATCAAGCACACGGATCACATGACCGTGACAAACCGTCAGACGTCGGCGACGGATCTCTTCGAACGAAGGGCGAATGCGCCCGTCGACATCCATGAACGATTCTCCGTGTTCGGGTCGGAATCGGTACGGATCATGCTTGTGACGGATGTGACCGCGCGCTTCGATGTGCAATCGCACCTTGCTCGGTGTCAGCGTGTTCAGGATCCCGCTGTCCTTTTCGCACAGTCGTTCGTCGACGATCCACTGCGCGTCCGGGATAGCGAGCAGTGACGCTGTGCGCATGGTTCGCAAGAATCCGGAAACGACATGTTCTTCGAATTCAAATCCATGCTCACGCAGCCATTCACCGGTGAGGACGGCTTGCCGCTTTCCTTCATCCGTCAGGTCATGACATGACGAAGGGACTTCGATCGCCTTGTCATAGGCTCTTGGATTCCCTGCCTTATGCTTTTCTTCGGCATCATTGTTGTATGCATGTCCGTGCCGAAGGGCTGCAAAGTAGTCGCAATCCATTGCTCTTATTCCTTTCTCTTTTGCTCAGAATGAGCTCTATTCCGACTCTACCGCTAAGCGTCGGTTTAGCAAGGCGGGCCCTCCAAAATATCGAATAAACGGCTCAGTTCTGCTACCATAGCCGGATGACCGACGAGGACCGACAGAAAGAGCCTTTCAAGGCCCCGGAGGCCTTCCTGAAGCCGTATAACCCCATTGAGCGGGAGCCTGAGGCCCTCGCGCTGTGGGAAGCGGCTGGCTATTCCAACCCTGACACTATGGTGGAAAAGGGTCTCATTCCGGCTGACGCCCCCGCCTACTCAATAGTGCTTCCGCCGCCGAATGTGACCGGGACACTGCATATCGGGCACGCCTCAATGCTCGCTATCGAAGACCTATTGATCCGCTACCACCGCATGCGCGGATACAAGACACTGTGGATCCCGGGCACCGATTCCGCCGCGCTTGCGACCCAGGCAAAAGTAGAAGAAATTTTGTACAAGAGCGAAAAGAAGACGCGACACGATCTTGGGCGCGAAGGCTTAATGGAAAAGATCGATGCATTCGTCGAAGACAGTAAGTCCACCATCATCAACCAGATCAAGAAGCTCGGAAGCTCACTCGACTGGAGTCGTTATGCATACACAATGGATGCCCCGCGATACCGTGCCGTCATGGAAGCCTTCGTGCGCATGTACGACGCAGACCTCATTTATCGTGGCGACCGCATCGTGAACTGGGATCCAAAATTGCAGACCACTGTTTCCGACGACGAGATCGTCTATGTCGAACAAAAAGATCCGTTCTATCACTTTCAGTATGGCCCGTTCGTGATCGGCACGGTGCGACCAGAAACCAAGTTCGGCGACAAATACGTCGTGATGCATCCCGACGACGCTCGCTATTCTGATTACGCGCACGGGCAAAAACTTTCGCTCGAATGGATCAACGGCCCGATCGAAGCGACGGTCATCAAGGACGAGGCCGCGGACATGGAATTCGGTTCCGGCGTCATGACGATCACCCCGTCGCACTCCGGCATCGACTACGAAATTGCAAAGCGTCACAACCTGGATATCGAGCAGGTCATCGACGAGCGTGGCATTCTGCTCCCGATCGCCGGACAGTTCGCGGGACAGCACATCAAAAAGGCACGGCCCCTCATCGTGGAACATTTGCAGAGCAAAGGACTCATCGTGAAAGTCGACGACAACTACACGCACAACATCGCGACCAACGAGCGCGGCGGTGGCACCATCGAACCGCAGATCAAGAAACAGTGGTTCATCAATGTGAACAAAGAGTTCGTCATCCCCCACTCAGAGATCCCGGGTGTCGCGAGTGGCTCAAAGGTCACTCTCAAAGAGATCATGAAAAAAGCCGTCGCAGAGGGCGGCGTAAAGATTCTGCCGGACCGGTTCGAGAAGACATATTTCCATTGGATAGACAATCTGCGTGACTGGAATATCTCGCGACAGATCTGGTTCGGTCACCGGATTCCCGTGTGGTACAAGGATGGTGAGACGAAGGCACAAGTTGATTCCCCTGGAGACGGATGGGAGCAGGATCCCGACGTACTCGATACATGGTTCTCATCAGGTCTCTGGACAATGTCGACACTCGGCTGGCCGGACAACACAGAAGACTTTAAGACCTATCACCCGACATCAGTCCTAGAGACCGGATACGACATTATCTTTTTCTGGGTCGCACGCATGATCCTTATGAGCGGCTTCTTGGCAGGTCAGGTTCCGTTCAAACACGTATACCTGCACGGACTCGTGCGCGACGGTCAGGGCCGCAAGATGTCGAAGTCGCTCGGCAACATCATCGACCCGCTCGACATGGTAGAGAAATACGGAGCAGATGCCACTCGCCTCTCGCTCATCTTTGGGGTGCAGATCGGCAACGACCAGAAGCTTTCCGAGGACCGTATCCGTGGATTCAAGAACTTTGCGAACAAGATCTGGAACATCACACGCTTCGTGCTCGAGAACACAGCGGATCTCGACGAGAAAGCGACGCTTGTTGATGCCGACATGGAACTCATTAAAGAAGCGAATGCGGTTGCCGTGAGCGTTACCGAACATATCGAGAACTTCCGTTTGGATATCGCCGCAGACACCGTCTATCACTACGTATGGGATCGATTCGCAGCGGAAGTACTCGAAGAATCAAAACCGATCCTGAAGGCTGACGATGAGATCGCCAAGAAATCGCGCGAACGCGCACTCCACGAGATTCTCTCGATATCGCTCCGCCTCCTTCACCCGATGATGCCGTTCGTGACCGAAACCATCTGGCAGCATCTTCCCCACAAGACATCCGATCAGCTCATGATCGCGCAGTGGCCCGTGAATAGCGAAGCTAGACAGTAAATTTACAAGCTACAATAGACCGATGAACGGCTTCGAAGTCATTCTCGCGGCCGCTGCCGGCGGTGTTTTGCCGGCGCTCGCATGGCTGTGGTTCTGGCGCCGCGAAGACGCCGCACACCCGGAACCGCGCAGACTGATCGCACTCGCCTTTTTTGCCGGCATGGTCACGGTCGCGATCGTGATCCCCATGGAGCGGTTCGTGGAACCGATCATCAAAGACCTCACTCTTCCCGGATTTATCTTTGCCTCTCAAACACTCGTGTTCACCGCATGGTCATTCATCGAGGAGATCATGAAATTCCTCGCTGCGCGTTTTACTGTACTCAAACGCCGCGAGGACGATGAACCGATCGACCCCGTGATCTACATGATCACCGTCGCTCTTGGTTTTGCTGCCGCCGAGAATACGCTGTTCCTGATCTCCCCGATCGGCGGCGAGACCTTCGTGCAAACCTTCATTACCGGTAACCTGCGCTTTATCGGGGCGACACTTCTGCACGTGCTGTCATCAGCCGTCATCGGGGTCGCGCTCGGTCTCTCGTTCTACGCCTCCAAGCGCATCAAACGCCGCTATATGATCGGCGGAGTTATCCTCGCCTGCCTTTTGCACAGCGCCTTCAACTTTTTTATACTGAACACAGCGGAAGACAGTCTATTCCGCACATTTTCTTTTGTCTGGCTTGGTGTGATAGCGCTTCTGGCAGTGCTAGAATACATAAAGCGCATTCACCCACAGTGGCGCAGGAACTAATATTTGATCATGATAAAAAAACCCTCGTTTTTCTCGAAGATAACCGGCAGTGCAGACGCTGACTACGACGATTTTTATACAGACCAGCCGGCCGAGAAACCGGCGGGATTCGATGAAAAGTCGGCACGTCATCTGCAATTCAACAAAGGAGACGCAGACGACTCACACCAGGAAGATCCGGGCGGCGAGCTCGCCGTTGATGTATACCAGACCGCCGACGCGATCGTCGTAAAGGCACTCATTGCGGGCGTGCAGCCTTCTACTATCGATATCGCACTTACCCGCGAGATGCTTACTATCTCCGGCTCGCGCACCGACGACAAAGAAGTCGAAGAGGACGGCTACTATCAGAGAGAACTCTACTGGGGCTCGTTTACGCGGACCATCCTTTTGCCCGAAGAAGTCGACGTGGACATGGCAGAGGCATCCGAGAAACACGGAGTACTCATGATCCGATTACCGAAGATCAATAAGAAGAGACAGACGAGGCTCAAGGTGCGAGCCCGCTAATACTCTGATACTAAAGAAACGCCGGGAGTGATCCCGGCGTTTTTTCATATCAAAGGTCAGAGGCCTGCATCCGCGAGCTGTCTTGCTATGCAAGCATATGCGAACCGGTCGCAATCGAAGGTCATCGGCTTGTCAGGCGGAATGCCGACACCCTGGATGCGTACAGGCAAGCGCGACTGGTCCTTGCGAGTATCACCTCGCACGGTCAGGTACCATTCACCGCACGTGAGCTTCATGTGGATATATACGGTCTGCATACATTGCAGGATCGACTTACCCAAAGTCTTCGCTCCGACGGTCGTACACTTGTCCGGATACCATTCGTAGCAAAGTGTTTCGATGAGCCACTCGGATGACGACCCTGTGTCGGAATCCGCAAGAATGAGTATCGAACGCCCTGCAAAGATGCCGGTACGGCTCGTCGTATAGTGCGTCCCGAAGGTCGCTCGACCGACGAGCTTTAGGTACTCCAACCCGGGCTGCGGAGAGAACGACAGATCAAGCAGGTTACGTAGCGTTTCCACGTAACCGCCCTCGTTCCCCCGCACATCGATGACGACCGTTTCGATATCCTTCAGCGCCTTCGGCGTGAGTGCCCGTAATTTCTTAAGCAGCTCCTCGCCGTTGTTCGGAAAGGTATTGATGTATACGAACGCATACCCGCCGACAAGATCGACGGCGGGTCCGTCCATCTTCGCAACCGCGTGG
>JAGOTU010000063.1 GCA_018061585.1 Minisyncoccota bacterium
GGCTTTCAAGGATAAATTTATCTGCGACGGCAATTCCACCGACGGCACGCAGGATATCGCGCGATCCCTCGGCGCGCGGGTGACGAAACAGGTGGAAACCGACGAACCGCACCAAAAGATCACGGATTTCGGTGTGGCACGTACGACGTGCGTGAATGCGTCGCTCGAGCAATGGCATTTCCGGCTCGACTCCGACGAATTCCTTTCGCCCGAAGCCGTGGAAGAGATCCGCGCGATCGTCGCGGACCCCAATCCGCCGTACCGTATCTACAAGATCCCGCGAAAGTATATCTGGCAAGGCAATGTGATCGACGACACGATCACCTATCCGAACCGGCAAATTCGCTTTTTCCGCCGGGACGCGATCGGGGGTTATACGAAAATGACGCACGAACGAGTGGTCGTGAACGAGGGTGAGCCGGTCGGAATAATGAAAAATGTGATGTACGTGCCGATGTTCGATACGTACGAGGACTTCGACGGCAAACGTCTGCAGCGCGCGCTCGACTGGGATGAGCGCCACTATCGGAACTCCATCACGCCGCGTAAATGGGTGTATGCGGTCCTGCATACAAGCGCACAGCTCGCCCTCTTCTCGCTGCGCTTCTTGCGTGTGCGGCTGATATCTCGCGGCAACAAGCTCCCTGTTTCCTACGAACTCTGGCGCTTTAAATATCTGATCGTTACGACCTGGCTTGCGACACGTGTTATGTTCTCGAAACTATTCGGTCGATCTGCAACCGTATGACAAAGCCCCTTGCGGTGATCATCCTCCACGTACAGTGGTTCGTACGCACGTGGCGGCTGCTATCGAACTGGCCGATGCTATTCCTTCAGAAATTCCGTATTCCTGTATTCACGAGCGACACGAGACTCAAGATGCGTCTCGGGCCGACGTACATTGCTGACAAACGCGGCTGGGGCGTGGACGACCTCACGGCCGTTTGGATCGACAAGGTGTACAAGGACCCGGCTGATCTCACCGCAGCAAACCCCGTTATTCTTGATGTGGGTGCACATATCGGGACCTATGCGATCTACGCGGCACTCCGAAACCCCAAAGCGCATATTTATGCGTTTGAACTGAACAGAACTGTCTTTACGTATCTCGAGAAAAGCGTGGCCGCGAATGATCTTACTGAACGCGTTACCTGTATCGAAAAGGGCGTCGCCGGAAAGACGGGTGACCGTATGTTCTTCGAAGATACTCACGGAGGCGTATCAAGCTCGCTCTTCCGGCGTGACGACCGCGGCCTCGTGGACGGACCGACAGTCCCCTGTATTTCGCTCACCGACTTCTTCCGGGAATATTCGATCGCGCGTTGCGACGTATTAAAAATGAATTGCGAAGGTGCCGAGTACGAGATCCTCGGGAGCTTGAGCGATGCGGAGTTCGCAGCGATCGACTCGATACTTTTGCAGTGGCACCGCGTGGAAGGACATGAACCGGAGGAGCTTGAAACTCTTTTGAAGTCTAAGGGATATACGGTCACCCGAGCTCCGAAACCGTACAAATTCCTCTACGCGAACCGCTAACGGAAAAGCGGCATCAGTTTTGTGACCAGCTTCGCAAGCGAATGCTGCTCGTGGATATACCGACGGGAAACTGTTATCACGCGCTCCCGAGTGGCTTCGTCCATATCAAGCGCCGCGGTAATCGCGCGCGCGGTCGCGCCGGGCGTTTCGTCGAGGACGTAAAGCGCCTCGGGCAAAACAGAGCGCACCGCATCGTTCATAACGACAACGATAGATCCGGCTGCCATCGCCTCGCCGATCGTCTTATCAAAACTGCCCGACGGCGTGAGATTCACATAGACCGCGTGCGACGCGAACAAGCCCGCAGCGACCTCGTTCGTTACGCCTTCCTGAACAGTTACCGCACCTTCGAGCGCTAGGACCGCCGCCTGGTTTCGTACATCATGTGCATACTTTGATCCCGGCTCCGTCGGTGAACCATAGATCGCAGCAGTGAAAGCTGTGCCCGCTTCGTACATCTGCGTGAGCGCAGAAATGAATACATGCACGTTCTTGACCGGGTCGAGGCGGCCAAGGAACAGTACCGAACGCGACTTTGGGGTATCTCGCGGTACGAACTGATCGGTATCTATTCCGATCGGCATCGATACACCATTCTTTGCACGCGCTACATATGCTGCAGGAGAGGTATAACACACGGTATCCGCGAGTGCGCACGCGATACTGGTCCCGAGCGACCCCTTTTTGTGATTGCGCCACAATACGACCTTCTTGCCTGATAGCTTCCAGAAGAGGCCGGCAAGGAGGACGTACTCCTGATTCATGTGCACGAACACCGCGTCGTATTCAGTACGAAGTTTCCAAATGTACGAAAAGAACCGCGATATATATTTCATTCGAGAGCGACCTCCTTCTTTGCCGAGAGAATGTACCGTGACGTTGTGAGGCAGCTCATGATCACCCTCTTTGAGACAGATCACATGTACAGACTCTGCGTTCCTTGAGATCTCTTCGATCCACCGGTGGAAGAATCCAAGTACCGGATCATTCCTGTCGACCGCCTGTGTGACGATCAAAAGTCGCATACCCGGCTAGGACAATTCCGAATTATTCCTGGTAACAGTGCCACCGAGTTTTGTGACTGTCTTGTGCGCAACTTTGTGCAACACGCATGCTGCGCTTGTATTCATACGACACCGATTCGAAATTGTACTGCCGGGCATATTATGCTCGCTTCTTCGTCGCCTTCTTTTTTGTGTGGACCTTCGGGCCGTAGACGCCTTCGAGTAGGTGAAGATCTTTTTTGCTCTGGAGCAGTAGATCAATGTTCTTGTGCTTCATGGCATCGATCGCGGTTCGTCCGTGTGTTTCGCCGACGACCTGCGCGTACACGCGCGAGAGCGTCTCGATATCCTTTATGTGACAATCGCCGCCGACGCCGCGACCGCCTTTGTGACGCGGCTCGATGTGCCAGTGTGATACGTTTGCGACCTGGAACGCGACCATCGGATCGCGCTCGATCGCGAGCTTGATGTAATCCCAATCCACACCGAACCCGACCGCGATCTCGTAGAGCAGATTCATAAAAATGGAACGCGCAAACAGCGACGTGTTGTGGACGTATTTATATAGCTCTGCTGTCTCGGCGGAGACGATCATCGATGGCGCCGGTGGCAGGATCGAGAGGACTTTCTTTCCCGCCTGTTTATACGCCGGTGTCATGCGTGCGAGACCGATTATGTGCTGTGCAGGATTCGCGGCGTCGTGAGCGGCAGTCGAACGGCTGAGGAATTCCGGCATGTGCATCAGGATCTTTTTCGGAAATTGTTTTTGGATGGACGCGAGCGTACCGGGCATAAGCGTGGAGCGAATGACCGCGATTGATCCGTCAGCGACATTCTCTACCGCTGAGCGCACGATGTGGTCCTGAAAACCCTTAGGGGTAGTGGGGGTAGGCACGGCGACAAACACGATGTCGCACGCTCGTATAGCCTCTTTGTTCTTGTGGTGTGGCGCTTCCAGCGCGTATCGCACGACCGAGTAGCCCCGTTTTTCGAAATCGTCGGCATAGTTCTTACCGAGCCAGCCTTGTCCGACGAACCCTACCAACGGGCCCTTTTTGGTGCTCTTTTTGGCCATAAGGCGCAATTATGGCGTATTTGCTAGGCCTTCGCAATTTTGGCCTTTACGGCCGAAATGTCTTCGCAGTACTTCTGCACGTAGTCATCAAGCGACGGGTACGGATAATTGGTGAGCGTCCCCTCCTTCGGACCATTCTCGTACCACTGCTTGAGCGCTGCGCCATATTCCTTGGGGTTCGCGATGATCGCACCGCTTTCTTTTGCAACACCAACGTCGGTCGAGAGAACGGGCTTATGCGCCGCGAGCGCTTCGATAATGACCTGTCCGTATCCCTCATATTCGGACGTCACGAGCAGAATATCGGTGAGCGCATAGAACGGCGCAGGATCTTTGAACCCTTCAAAGAAGACTCTGTTATCGAGCTGGAGCTTAGTGACCAGCCGTTCGAGTACTGTGTATTCGCTGCCCTCTCCCAGAATGACGAGGCATGCATCCTGCGGAGCTCCTTCTTTGAACGCATTGATCGCAAGCGATACATTCTTCTCCGGTTCGAGGCGCGAGACGACTAGGGCGCGCTTGGGAAAGGTCATAAATTTATGACCCATGTCCGGCGTGATCTTGGCCGTGGCGAAGCGCGCAAGATCGATATAGATCGGGAGGACCGTAACAGGGACCTTGGGGCCATACACTGCAATGATCGATTCTCCGACGATCTTAGAAACCACTCGGACCCGTGAAGCGCGCGCAATTACGAAGCCCGCGATCATCACACGTATCTTATTCACAAATGAATGTGCGGCGTACTCAGGCGCAAGGAAATCAGTATGCACTTGCACATGGAGCGGAGCCTTGTGGTGACGTGCGATGAGCCACGAAATAAATCCGGTCTCGAACGGATCCTGTGAGGAAACGATATCGACCCCCTTCGTCGCTTTACCGATACGAAGTGCATCAAAAAAACGGGCGATCTTATTCGACGAATTCGTAGGGTACACAGAGACATTGCCGTCTTGCACGGTCCCCTGACCGCTTTGACCACACATGAGTACCACGTGCATCGACTTAAAATGCTTCCCGTACGAAAAGATACGTTTACGAACCGGTGACTCCGGTGAAAGTACGGCGAGCTCGGTACCCACGGTCAGAACTGAGTACTCTCCATAATTTTGAGGTGTGGCAGGGGCGCTCACCGGTGGAGGTGTGATCGGAGCGACAACAGCAACAGGAGACGGCTCAGGAACAGGAGCTGGGATAGGTTCCGGAACCGGAGTAGGAGTAGGCGCTGATTGCTCTTGCGTGGAAGCAGCATCATAATGCGGCAAATGAAGCGCCTCTTCCTTAGCGTATTTCGCCTGCTCTATTGGTGTGGCATCCCCAGTGTGTTCCGCTTCTTCCATAGGCATTCCCTTACGATCGTACTGTATCACGGGGTCGCACCCGAGGCTGAGGGCGGTCTGGCTGCCATGCCTGCGCAGGCAGGGCACGCAGGTATTTACAACTACCGGGGTAAGTTCATCCGCCCGGACGTGTTCGAACGACAGGTGGCATATATGAACAGGCACTACACCATCCTCCCGGTCGATGAAGCCCTACGTAGGCTCGATGACGGCACGCTGCCAGACTACGCCCTCGCGATCACGTTCGACGACGGCTACCGGAATTTTTACGAGCATGCATATCCGGTACTTAAGGCGTCACATACACCCGCTACGATGTACCT
>JAGOTU010000064.1 GCA_018061585.1 Minisyncoccota bacterium
CTGTAGGCGATCATTCAATTCGTGGCGAGTCCCGCATTTGGGTGGTATAAATCACTTCACTTGCGCTCATAGCTCAGTTGGTAGAGCAGCTCCCTTTAAAGGAGACGGTCCCAGGTTCAAATCCTGGTGGGCGCACTGAATCACAAAATCCGCCTAGGGGCGGATTTTGTGTTTACAGTGCGCCCAAGCAGTGTGCCTGCGCACACTGCGTCCAGGATTTGAACGCCGGAGCGATGTGAGGCCAGCAGGCCGAACAGCGAGGCGGTGCCCAGACAAACCCGAGCGACGGCGAGGGTTTAGTCGAGGGAAAATCCTGATTTGAAAGGGAGCGCTGGGGCCCCGTGAGAACACGGGGATGCGCGAGCAGGGCCGAGAGGAGTTTTGGCTCGACGGAGACAAAACGAGCTCTTGGCCTAATCCTGGGAAAAGCGATCGTGGAATTTTTCGAGCGGCGGCGAGAAAAATATCCCTGACCACTGAATTGCGGCCCCCACAATCAATACCCCTCACTCGCATCCCACAAACCATCGAACAGAGCCTGGAACATCGCCTTCAGTTCGCGTGATGTGATCAGGATTGCAGACGGCTTCTCGAACGACGAAAAGATCGCGATCTTGTCGTCGAACAGGAAGATCATCGATTTAAATTTCCCGTGCATCACCCATGGCATGAGACGCGGATTGCGCTCCCTCTTCTCCTCGGCGGTCAGTTTTTTGTTCGTGCGCATGCCGTCTTCCCAGAGTGTGCGGGATGTAATGCCGTAGTGTTTGCGCGCGCTCAGATATCGCTCCGCATAGTCGCGATCATATTCGCGCAGAAAGTTCTGATACGGAGCGATGATGTCCCACTTCTTTGAGTGGCAGTAGAACGCGATATCCATTACGAGCTTCATGCCTTCGATGCCGCTGTACTGCACGACACTCGTGTCATCACCTTCGGACCTGGTCTGCTGCGCAAGCAGCGGGATCAGATCATCAAGTTTCTTGGCACGCTCTTCGAGGGCCTCGCGCTGCCGTTCCACGAGTCCTCGGATCATCTCCGGCGGACACATTGTGAACTGCGTTTTGTTTCCCCGCTTTTTTTCCGAGACCAGACCCTTCTCGGTGAGTGTGTTGATCGCGTGATAGATAGTGGGACGCTTAATTTTTGTTTTGTGCGCGATGTCTTGAATGGTGAGCGCGTCAGATGCGAGTCCTGTCAGATAGATCTTTGCCTCCGTTCGGGTCAGCCCTATACCCATCAGCGCCTCTTCGCTCTCGTTCATGCCCTTACTGTAAACGGTGGCGTTTGATTGTCAAAGTGATTTTGGACATCAAAAACATTGATTTGAGCCACCTATAGGCTTTTGTCCATCATGATTATGAACACTTATTGGCATATTTCTCCCCCGCCGTACTCTGGATGAGGTGATCTTTGACAACAACACACACAGCTCCATCAGAATTGAAGTCTAGGCCTTGGTAGCTCAGTGGTAGAGCGTCGGAATTACACCTGCGAATCCAAAGTAGGTTGTGTAGCCGAAAAAGAGACGCAGTCCGGAGGTCAGGGGTTCGATCCCTCTCCAAGGTGCCCATCTTGCCTAATAACCACGAAAGGAAATACCATGACCAACAAGATCGTACATGTGATCGGCGGCGGTACCCGTTTCTACATCGACTCGCATCTGTATTTGGGATCCAAAGCGCTCGGCAATACGGCTCGTCGCATTGTGGAGCTCTGCCGACGTCGTCCCGAAATGGACGTACGGTTGCATCTGACCGCGATGGCTGAACCGTTTGTGCCGACGCCCGTTGAGGAGATGATGCCGGGATGTGCGATGGGTTCGAACAGCCAGCGGAACACGCTCGACACGAACGCGGATCTGAACAAGCTCGTCGAAAAGCTGGTCGCCGACCCGACCACGAAGATCGTGTTCTTCAACGCGGCGGTCGTCGACTTTGAAGGTCAGGTCAGCGGTGCTGCGCCGTCCGACAAATACGCGGAGCGTCTATCGACCTCGGCGCCCGATGGCTCATCGCGCGGTTACCTGATGCATCTCACGCCGAGCGAGAAGATCGTGCGACGCATCCGTGCAACGCGAAAGGATATCTTCCTGGTCGCGTTCAAGCAGACCTCGGGTGCGAGTGCCGACGAGCAATATCGCCAGGGCCTGAACATGCTGAAGGCAGCGAGTGCGAATCTTGTGCTCGCGAACGACTCGAAGACCCGTCTCAACATGATCATCGTCCCGGAAGAGGCGACGTATCATGTGACGACAGATCGTCGCGTGGCACTCGACGCGCTGGTTGAGATGGCATATCTGCGCTCTCACCTCACGTTCACGCGCAGTACTGTCGTTGCGGGTGAGCCGGTTCCTTGGGAGTCCGATCTCGTGCCGCCGGCGCTTCGAGCAGTGGTTGATCACTGCATCGAACGTGGTGCGTACAAGAAGTTCCGTGGCGTGACCGCCGGTCACTTTGCGGTAAAAGTCGACGACACGACGTTCCTCACGTCGCGGCGCAAGACCGACTTCAATGATATGAAGCGCGTCGGACTGGTGAAAGTAAAGACCGACGGACCGGATTCGGTCATCGCATATGGTTCGAAGCCGTCGGTCGGCGGACAGTCGCAACGTATCGTGTTCACCGAACACGAGGATGCCGATTGCATCGTGCACTTTCACTGCCCGAAGAAGCCTGACTCGCTTGTTCCGACCGTATCCCAGCGAGAATACGAATGCGGAAGTCACGAGTGCGGCCGCAATACGTCTCGCGGACTGAAGCGGTTCGGAAATCTGCTCGCCGTCTACCTGGACGAGCACGGACCGAATATCGTCTTCTCGAAGTCGATCGACCCGCAAGAAGTCGTTGATTTCATTGAAGCGAACTTCGTGTTGACCGACAAGACCGGAGGTTACGCCATCGCGTGACTCTCCCTTCGCCGCGGCCCACAGGGGCCGCGGCATCTCTTTCAACGGAGGTCATCATGACGATCATGCAAAGAACTGTACGATTCGACGACGCGGCTTCAATTTCTGAGAATTCGACCGGCGACACGTGGAGTGCCTGGGGTACGCCCAAGCTCATGACATCTGACGTCGTTGCAGTATTCGGTGGTATCACCGATAACCACCAATGGATCCACGAAGATCCGATCAGATGCATGCGTGAGAGCCCGTATGGTCGTCAGATCGTGCATGGCCTCTTGCTCGTAGCAATGATCCCTGCGCTGTTACCTGACGAGGGCTATACCATCGCCGGACATTCCGTGCGGATCGTTCGCGGCATCGATAACCTGCGACTGCCATCACCTGCATACCCCGACGAATTCGTACGCATGCGCGTGCGGAATATGTGTGCGTACCCTGCCGAAAGTGGCAAAGGTACCATTGTGGAGCGGGACATCGAAGTCTGGTCGCTCAACGGTAAAAAACCGGCTGTAACGGGCCGTCTGAAACTTCAGTACTTCTGAAGTGTTGTGTGTTCCTTCCTGAAAGGGCGAGTGATCTCGCCCTTTTTCATATGCGCACGTACCCGATAGTAAAATGATGGTACAGTTTTTTTATGGACGGGCTTATAGTTTTTCTAGCGAGATATGTGGTCATTTTGCTTCCCATCGCGCTTCTTCAACAGATATGGATATTGCCGACAAAAGAAAAGTATCGCTTTGTGGCGCTCACCGTACTGTCACTCGTGATCGCATTTGTGCTCGCGAAGATCGGTACCCGCCTCTACGATAACCCCCGACCTTTTATGGTCGGGCAATTCGAGCCTCTGATCCCGCACGGCGTCGAGAACGGTTTTCCATCTCTGCACACGCTGTTCGCTGCAACGATCGCCGCACTTATTTTCACCAAGCACCGGATACTCGGGGCCGGGATGTATGGCCTCGCTATAGCTATCGGCGTGGCCCGCATGCTCGCAGGTGTACACCACGGTGTGGATGTGCTTGCAGGGTTGTGTCTTTCGGTCGTCGCTGTGTACATCGCGCGACAATTGCTCGGTATTCGCGTATATAAGTAGGTATGCCTCTATTCGACGCGGTGATTCTCGGTATTGTTGAGGGCGTAACGGAGTTCTTGCCGATCTCCTCGACCGGCCATCTCATTCTCGCGAACACACTCCTCGGAATACCGCATACGGATTTCACCAAGAGCTTCGAGATCGCGATCCAGGTCGGCGCGATGTGTGCCGTAGTCGCGCTCTACCTACGCTCTTTTTTTGATATTGAGATCTTGAAACGTCTGATCGTCGGATTCGTCCCGACCGCGATCGTCGGATTCACGGTGTACCCGTATGTAAAAGCCGTCCTCTTGGGCAGTCCGCTCGTTGTCGTCGGGGCTCTATTCGTCGGCGGTATTGTGCTGATCGTATTTGAGATGCTCAAAATTCAACCGGACGAATCGCGCGCGAACATCGCAACGATGCCCTACCTTCATGCGGCACTGATCGGGCTCGCACAGTCAGTTGCTGTCATTCCGGGTGTATCACGCTCAGCAGCAACTATAATCGGCGGACTCGCGCTCAAAATGCCGCGCGCTGCGATCGTAGAGTTCTCATTCTTGCTCGCAGTGCCCACGATCGCCGCTGCGACCGCTTTGGATCTTTTGAAAAGCTATTCAGCTTTTACCGCAGCTGATATGGCACCGCTTGCGGTCGGATTCATAGTTTCGTTCGTGGTCGCGCTCGTGAGCCTGCGCTACCTATTACAATACGTTCGCAACCACACGTTCATCGCGTTCGGCGTATATCGCATAGCGGTCGCGATACTCTTTTTCTTTTTCGTGCTCTAAAGCGCGATTTGTACGACAACGCTGTCGGTGATGTGTGCACCGTTCGGGGCAACACACGAAATAGTGAAAGTGGTGGGTGCGGTAAGCGGCACGGTAGATGCGCCGCCCTTAAGTGACGTCTGTGTAAAGCTGCCGTCCGGCGATGTCTCGATGCACTCGGTCACGCCCTGCGTATTCCAGAAGATCGATGTTCGGGCGCCGAGCGGAACGGTCGTGGGCGACGCCCATATATCTACCTTTGCGGTGATAGGTGCAGTGGTCGTGGCCTTTGATGTGGTCGCGCCGGTCGTTTTCGTAACGGTCGTTTTTACCGTTCCATTGGTTATTGGAGCGGCCGGAGTTACGGGCTTGGTAGTTGTGGTCGCGCCGCCGACGGCATATCCGCGCCACGTGCAGAGCGAGTCAAAGAACGACGGCGGGATGATGTACGAAAGGAAATTCTTGGACCATGGACGATTGATACACATCGTCGAAACAGCACTTT
>JAGOTU010000065.1 GCA_018061585.1 Minisyncoccota bacterium
GCGCAGGTAGGAACGGGCGACCGGTCCGAAAAGATCCGCACCTATAACTTTCCGCAGGACCGCGTGACCGACCACCGCATCAAGGAGAGCTGGTCGAATATCGAGGCGATCATGGAGGGGCGTTTGGCCCCGATCCTGGAGGCGCTGGCTGCGGCGGAGGGCGGCCTGCCTGCGCAGGCAGGAGACGGTTCAGTTGCGGACGAAGATTAACTATAGTAGTATCCCAGAACGCCGCTGAAGCGGTATTTCATTTGTAACTATGTCAGTAAGCGATATCAAGACACTTTTTGAAGCCGGCGCGCATTTCGGATTTCCTCGCGCACGCCGACACCCGACCGCAGCACCATTCATTTTCAGCACTAAGGACCGAACGGACATCTTTGATCTCGAGCTCACTGAAAAGCGACTCGAGACTGCAAAGGCATTCGTATCCGCTCTTTCGGCTACCGGCCGACAGATCCTCTTCGTAGGGGGTAAGAACGAAGCACTTTCCGTCGTTAAGTCGATGGCAGAACAGGTTGGCATGCCGTACGTGGCAGGTCGCTGGATCGGAGGCACGCTCACGAACTTCAAGAACATCCGCAAGCGACTGGAGCGTCTTGAGAAGCTCATGAAAGAGCGCGAGACAGGCGAATTGGAGAAGTACACAAAGCGCGAGCGTCTCATGATCGATCGCGAGATCGACGAATTGACCGCACGCTTTGGCGGACTCATCTCCATGACAGACCTTCCGGGTGCGATGTTCGTTGTCGACTCCCGTCACGAATTCACTGCAGTTGCAGAAGCGAATCAGCTCAAGATCCCGGTCGTCGGTCTCTCGAGCTCTGATTGTGATTTTGCACTCGTGCAGTATCCGATCCCTGCAAACGACACATCAGTACGCTCGATCCGACTCTTTGCGGAGGAGATCGCGCAGGCGGTCGTCGACGGCAAGAAGGCTCCGGCCAAGGCGGCTTAAGCCGCCGGTGACTAATAGTCAGCCTGCGGCGCCTGCCGCTTTTTCTTTAGGAGAGTTCATGTAAAACACGTTTACGTAGGAAAAATTAATAAATTTAGTACAATCAAACTCTTATGGCAGAAATTACAACAGCGACTATCAAGGCACTTCGAGACGAAACGGGTATTTCGGTAATGCAGGTCAAGAAGGCACTTGAAGAGGCGGGTGGCGACGCGGAGAAGGCAAAGATCATCCTCCGCAAGACCTCAGCTGCGATCGCAGCTAAGAAGGCTGACCGTGAGCTCGGCGCAGGTGTTGCTGCCGCATACGTACACGCAGGAGGTGCGGTAGTTGGTGCAGTTGTGCTCGGGTGCGAGACAGACTTCGTGTCCAAGAACGAGGATTTCGGAAAGCTCGCATACGACATCGCAATGCACGTAGCCGCTATGAAGCCGGTCTACAAGAGCAAGGAGGACGTGACCGAAGACAACATCAAGTCAGCGCGCGAAGTATTCACGAGCGAGGCAGCGAATGTGCCGGAAGCAAAGCGTGAGATGGCGATCCAGGGCAAGCTCGATTCGTATCTCGCAGAGCGCGTGCTTTTGGAACAGCCGTTCGTAAAGAACGGAGACGTCACCATCCGTGACCTCCTTGATCAGGCTGCACAGAAGTTCGGCGAGCGTGTAGAGATCGTCAAATTCTCACGCCTCTCGGTTAAATAAGTATGGTGCTAGCGACAGTAGCATTCTCCGTGTCGCTTGTACTTATCATCGCGCTTTTCACGGTGCGGTACTTCGAGGAAAAGCGCGGAGAGCGCTACAGTGCTCGCGCGCGAGAGCTCGCGGACAACGCTGCGCTCAACTTTAAGGATGTGCTCGTGCACGGCCGCGATCAGCTCGAGAAACTTCCACCGGAGGTCGCACACGTATCGATGAAAACGGTACACATGGGTGCGCTCGGCGCCGCGTCACTCGCACGCACGCTCGAGGCACAAGCACACCGCTTTGCGGACTTTGTGTCGTCCAAGGGGAGCTTTCAGAAGCGTGAGCCGAAGTCAGAATTCCTGAAACAAGTGAAGGATTTCAGGAACAGCGGGGAAGTCGATGAAAATGAGAATTCGTAGTATTGTCTGAGAGTTCAAAAATATAAGCCGCTTTAGCTCAGTTGGTAGCCCCGACGCGCTACTGCGGTCGGGGTCCCGACCGAAGCGTCGGGAAGCAACATGGCCTGGGTATATATTTTGAGCACGCAGTCGGGAAAATATTACGTCGGAAGTACGGAGAATTTGAAAGTGCGAATCGCACACCATTTAGGTGGACATACTCCGTCGACGAGGAGGCTTGGTGCGGAAAAGTTGTTACTTTCGCAAGAATACCCCACGATAGCTGATGCTCGATCTATCGAGAGAAAAATTAAGAATCTCAAGAGGAGTGACTATATTGAGAAAATGCTAAAAGACGGCTATATTAAGCTCTCTCCGTAGCAGATAGGTTAGTTAAATAGGCCGCCTTAGCTCAGTTGGTAGAGCAACACTTTTGTAAAGTGAAGGTCCCCGGTTCAAGTCCGGGAGGCGGCTCAAAGTAACAAAAAGCCCCAAATGATGTGGGGTTTTTGTTACTTGTGTGCACGCTTTCCGGCTGGAGCTGACAGGTGTACCATTACTCACATATGGATATCTTACGGCGCGGGGAGGTAGCGGGCATTCTTTGTGTAATTTTTTTAGTGGCAAGCATAGGTGCTTCATTTGTTTTAGGTGTTGGTAAGTCGGTTACAGGGGATACTGTTAGCCTGATTCTTTATCTTGCAATTTGTGTGGCGTATTTCGTGTTAATCCTAGCGGTGCGGCACATCGCACAATCGACAGGCGATGCAGTATTTTCTTCTAGAATGCGGGATTTTTATGTAGCGATGGTCGTTATCTGCCCATTACTAGCACCTTTAATGGCTCCGCTATTTATCACTGCTTCAGTCGAGAGAATCCTCAGTCTCGTTATGATTGCTGCATTCGCAATTCTTGGCATCGTTTCTATCCGTGTGGCGCCATCATTTGAAAAGCTTGAGGGAAGTCGCGCGCTCTACGGTAGAAAGGCGGGCAAATGGTTGCGGATTTCGGGATGGCTCATGGCAACGGTGATTCTGAGTATTGTAGGTGGCTTCCTTTCGTTATTTGCGGATTACTACCTGTGGCGCATGATCAGACAGGAGCGCCTCTCTGGCACGAACTAACCAAGAAAAAACACGCGACACTTACCGGGGTTTTGTTATTTTCACCCTCCCGGATTCCTGAGCAAGGGCGGCCCTTGCTCAGAGTTATTTCGTGACACCCGCACGCTCCCGTGATACTTTGCACTCCGCTCAATAGAGGAGGCACTGATGCCCACAAACATCCTGCACAACGAGTATCCGTCCAAACCAATCGCTCAATACCTCACTTCCGGTAGTCGCGGCATCGTCGAGACGCCGGACGGCAAGGTCTATTCCTACGACAACGAGCGGCCCAAGGGGCAACGCTTCGTTGAGGAGAAGCTCGGGTTTCATCCCGGTATGTGGTTGCAACCGGCACTCTCGGCGCAGACGATGAATCCCGTCAAGATGACCGATCCAGGTGAATATCCGTTCGCGGATTTCGAGCTTCAGCTCGAGCTGAAGTCGCGCACCTACGACGGCCTTACGTTTTTCCTCCGGTCGCTCGATACAGACTTCGAACCGGAAGACCGCGAGATGTTCGCGAGGCGGGCAACACATCTGCTGAAGGAAGACACCGTCCGCGCAGAAGTGGAACCGGTCCTCATTCGCAATCCGATGCCGCCGGGCTTCGATACCACCTACGGTCCCAAAGAGGGCAAGGCCGGCGAGATACTGCAGGCCATGATCGATGCCTGGCGTCCCGCCGATCCGACCGCAGAGCGCGAATACGTCGTATCGTTCCGCCGGGGAAAGAAGATGGCAGACCTCTCGTCGGGGAATGCCGACATGCTCGTGGAATTCCTGCAGACGGCGGGGATCACGATCGTCGAGGTCATGCCAACGGGTGAGACGGTGGTCATCCGGGCTTCAACTGACGATGCGCGATTACTGCACGCCGCGATCCATGCAACGTGCCACATCGTCCCACGCTCCGTCGGCACCGTAGGCGCCTCTTGATCTTTTGGTCGCAAAAAGGCCGGACATTCTCGTCCGGCCTTTCGATTTTGGATCTATTTACAGAACGAGAAGTGCATTGTACAGTATTCGCACATAGATCTTTGAGGTGGAACATGTTCGACATCGTGGGGAATGCAACCGACCCGCTTGCGGCACGGCTCAGCAACTTTACCGACAGACCGTTCGTTTTTAACGGCGTTCGGTGTGCGGGGCTCGAAGGTCCGATCCAGGCGTTCAAGTGCCCCTTTATCTACGTTCAGGTAGAGGTATGTGCGCTCCCCGGCAAAGCCGCCAAGAAACGAGGGCGGGAGTTCGTATGGAAGGATACACACCTGCTTTGGTGGAACGGGGTGTCGTTCGATCGCTTTGGTCGAGGCTATGCCGACCTCGTCACGCAGCTTTACGACGCAGCGTACGATCAGGACCCGCGGTTCATGCAGGATCTGCTCGCGGTCGGCACCCAGGACCTCCGGCACTCCATCGGCAACACCGATATGCGCGAGACGGTCCTGACAGAGGTCGAAATGATCCACCAACTGAATCGATTGCGCATACGCGCGATCCGCGAGAGTCGATAGCTCGGCTCTCCAGAACTCAAAAACCCGGCGTTTCCGCCGGGTTTTTTTTCTTACGATACACTCGTCTTGTCCCGACTCACTGAATCAAGCCCGGGGAGGATGCGATTCATCAATTGATCGGTGAGTGCGAACATCGATAGGAACTCCTGTCGATTATCGATCTCGCGTTTGGACACTATGTATACTTTTGTCCCGGAATTCGTCGTCACGACTTCGATCGTGTGACCCTTAAAATTTTTCATAACCTCTTCCATCACATCCGGCTGGAATATCTGTCTGATCTCCATCTGCCTGTCATTGGTGACATACAGACTGAACTCATCGCTGAAGTTGCCCTCAAGTTCCACAGGCTCTAGCTCCGAGGGGATATTCGAATTGAATCCCATAAGTACGCGGGGCAGCGGATGAGGGTACGATATTTCCACAATAGTTTCCTGATGCGGTGTCTTGCTCTTACCGTATCCGGTCGAATAGTGATGCGAGTAGA
>JAGOTU010000066.1 GCA_018061585.1 Minisyncoccota bacterium
CACAAGCTCAAGTGGGACATCGCGTTCCGCCGCCTCATGTGGCGGACCCACGAGATCGCCGCGATGTGCACCGGCTAACAGTTGCTCTGTCCCAATTCGAAACCCCGGCATTGAGCCGGGGTTTTTGCTTTTAATCCGGGCCAATTTGATACAATTTGCCTCTATGGGATTCTTCGACATTTTCAGATCAAAGAAAAGTGCTGATAAAAAGCGCTCTGACGACGGGTCGGCGGGTGGCGCCGCGGTACTTGGCGGTGCCGGAGCAGCGAACAATAACGAAAAGACGCCGAATACGGACAATGGCGGAAGTTGGTGGGATTCGATCACGAGCGGAGACGGCGCTGGAGATGGCGGCGGGGGTGGAGGAGGCGATGGCGGTGGAGGAAGTAGCTAAATAATTAAAAACTCGGCAGTGACGCCGGGGTTTTTGTTTACCTGAGGATTCCGCGATGCAAAATAAAAAGGCCGGAGACATGCTCCGGCCTTAGCAAAATATTGCCGACGAATGGGCGATACTGACTATGACCCTACGAGGTGTAGTTTCGCGCGCACATGCTTGCGCACCGCGTGTTCGACCTGTTCAAAACAGAATTCGCCGGTATTCCCCTTTTGCCGCGATGCCTTCCAGAGCTCGCACAGAACTCCGATGCAGGGGTTGATCTCCTTGGCGAGGACATAGAATTCCGTACCCTCGAACTGTACGCGGACCGCGATCTCTTCGACACCCTCGAGCTCTACGATGCTGAGATCTTCAAAATCAACGAGCTGCTTCGGCTCGAACGAATTCTGGGCACTCACGATCTGCCCTTCGTACATCCACCACGCCTGATAGCGGTGCAGACTCGTCGGTGCCGAAAAGGTGTAGCGCATGGCTTACTCCCCTGTTTGACGACTGCAGCAATAGTACTGCAAGAATATGTAATTGCACTGCTAGCGAGATGTAGCCCTCATTTAAGCGACATCCTGGTTGTCGAGCTTCGCTCGAGCCTCGCCCTGAGTTACCGGTTTACCGATCACGATCAGGCGAATGATCCCCCACACGAGTACCCAGTAGACGAGCATTGCGAGAAGTGTGGACCACTCAAATACCGATGCACCTGCCTGGGATGTGCGGAATACGAAACGAAACGGTGCGACGAACACTCCGCTGATCGTATAAATAAATTCTGTAAATCCGGCATTGGAATTCGCTGCCAATAGCTTCAGAAGAAAGCGGAACAACAGCAGCGCTTCGATCACATAAAAGATGTACCACGCGATCTGCGTGCCTCTATATAAAGGCTTTACTGCAGACGACGCGGTTGCTGACGTGTTTTGGACGATTATTCGTTCATTCATGAGCTAATCGTGTCATTTGGTTCATGAAGAATTGAGGAAGATACTAGTGGAATTTCTTGCCCAGTTTGAGCATTGCTAGTATCGCATCCATACGTTTTGCTCTCGTCTCCGGCTTCTTCGCAGTCTGGAGGCGCCAGCCAATCGCGTAGATATTCGCGCGATTCAGCGTATCAAAAAATGCCTGGGCCTTTTTGTCTTTTTTGAGCTCCGCGAGAAAATCACTCGGAATCTCCATGGTTGCCGAGCTTTCGTACGCATCGGCCCATCGACCGTCCGTCTTAGCGGCAAGAACAACAGCGAGCCCGGCAGGCTTCATCCTCTTCGCTTTTGTAAGCCGCACAACATGATCTGTGTTTATTTTGGACCACACACTCTTCGGTTTGCGCGGAGAAAATTTCTGTATATATGAATCCGCGTCGTATTTCTTTTTCAAACTATCGATCCAGCCGTAGCAGAGCGCCTCGTCGAGCGCTTCGGCGTATGTGATTCCCTTCTTGTCTGAGGCCTTCTTAAAAATTCTGGCCCAGACTCCGCTCGATTTCGCATGGTTCTTCGCAAGCCATATCGAGAATTCCTGCGGCGTTTGAAACGTGAGCACCACTTTCACTTTCTCTACGTTCTTCATTGGGCCACAATACCAAATTCCTGGCCACACCTGACACCGGTTGTTCATGCATTGACACGGTTCGGCTGCGGAATCATAGTGTCCGTAGTGCAATCAGGCACTCGATGGAGGCCACAATGGATCGCAGGAATCTCTTGTTCTCGGCTAGCGCGTTCGGACTGCTGCTCGCTGCGCCAACTGCAGCAGTTGCCCTCGAGAAGATCGCCCCGATCGCCGACCACGGCGTATCTGCGCGCGAGATCGAAATCCTCGTCGATATCGACCGAGCGATCGATAACCTCAAGAATTTCATGTTCATGGTGACCGAGGACAAGGTGATCCTCGGCGTCGGCGACGAGCCCAGGGATGTGAAGGAGATCCGATTCGCGCTGCACCGGCTCATCCTGGACGAGAAGGATCGCGAAGTCACCGCCCGTGTCGGCCTCGTGAACACGATCCATGACCGCCTCGGCGAGCGGCCTGGTATGGAGACCTATTCCAGGCAGATCGTCTGGCTGCATAACAACCGGCCAGGAGTCCGCATGAGTCCAGGCGTGCGAATGTGCGCCGGCTACGGCGGCCTGCTGGGTGTCGCTCTCGAGCTGCAGCCGACGCTACTCGGCTGACCTTGATTTTGTTCCGAATTCGAAACCTCCGGCTGCCCGCAGCCGGAGGTTTTTGTTTTCTCCCCACCATTTCTCATTTACAAAAGGTCGTGTATAAAGTCTGCAGAAACGGGAGGACTACGCATGTTGTCTCTCAATGAAAAGGCCATTCTAGTTGTATGCTGCCTCTACATCCTCGCACGACTCGGTGATAGGTATCTTGTCCGTCGATTTGCGGAGGACGTCCTCTGGGAAATGCCGTGGATGAAATGGGCGACATTTGACGAGCTTGCAGTGAGCACGCGCGTGCCCAAGCATTACCTCCGCCGGGTATTGTTCGCTTTAATGCACACCAAATTCGTCGAGTTTGAATTCACCCACGGTGATGCAAAGGAACAACTACTGGAGATGCTCACATCACCAAACCGTCTGCGGTTCGTCGAGCTCTTCAAATATCGCCGGGTCGCGAGCCCCAAGAGGAGACGAACGAAGATCACACTCCCCCAGCGAACAGACGCATGGATTCCGGCAAACGCCTGAGCCCCAACGACCAACCCCGGCAGCGATGCCGGGGTTTTTCCATTCCGTCACAAAGGCAGGACCTTGGTGACGGCTACATGTGATCAGTTATCTCTGTGGGGTCACGCTGTTATTGCGGATGTAATTCTCTACCGCATCAATATCGATTTGCTGATGCTCTCCATCAAGCTCTTTTTTGTACGCGATCAGATCATGCGGCGAAACGACCGACAATTCGATACCGTTGATGATATGCAGCTGAGCGGCGGCAAAATTTGTCGTAAGCGCAATTGTTCTCGTACGATCTTTACTCGTGATCACACATGTATCCGCTCCACAGATATCGATTTCTTGCCCATGGTAATCGAGTGTGATCTGTTCGCAATCCCATTTTCCGTCTTTGAAGCGCCCCGGTCCGTACGTGACATAGGGCATGACCTCGTCAATGATCTCCGGGAATCGCGCGTCCGGTATATCGATATCGATATCGTTCAATGGTCGCACAGAGCCGTATATCTTTGCTGCGAATCCGCCTGATATTTGGTACGGAATATCCCGTGCTTTCAAGATGGGTAGGATCCAACTCAATGCCCGCTGCGTCTTTTCTTCCACAGCATCATAGTATCAAGCCCCGGCATCGCGCCGGGGCTTAGTTCTTGAAGAGCGTGTATCAGTTGTAGGTCTGACGTGGCCATACGACGCTTCGATAGTGCCGGATGGTCCACCTGCGAAGATAGTGCGTTGAGATAGTGAGCAGCACACTGACCACGCCGATGGCGAGCTCAAGTCGATACGAAAGCATCACCACGATCCCGTGCTCGTATGCCACGAGCGATGCCAACACGACCGTTCCGATCGCGCAGATACCGCAGAGTACGGACAGATACAGCAGGAAACGCGAGAGTAGATAGTAAAACGTGTAGTTCGCCGCGGCGAAGAACCGACCCTTGGTGAGCATGTTTTACCTCTCAACTGTTGCGCAGCCACTACCCTACTCCCTCTTAAATGCCCACGCAACACTTACTTTGCTGCCGGTTGCCAGAGCTCGATGGCATTACCCTCGGGGTCGTATACTCGGGCGAATGTGCCGATCTCCGGCATGGAATTCCATTCGTCCTTTGTCTCGACTTTCACCCCCTTCCCCTCTAGCTCTGCGGTAAATGCTTTCAGATCTGACACGCGGAAATTGATCATCCATTGCTTGGATGCGTCAAAATAATCCGAATCGTTCTTGAACGGCTCGAACACGGTTGGGCCCGCTTCTTGCTGCCACACGAACTCATTGATCTCTACGCCGAGCACCTCGGTGTACCACTTTTTAAGCCCGATCGGATCATTCGAGCGGAAAAAGAATCCCCCTATGCCTTTGATATAGCTCATGCCGAGATTGTAGCAAAAACGGGATTTCACAACATTTTTCCCATGTCTGACGAGATTACCCCAAATACACCAAACTTACGCTATAGCGTAGATCTGGTGTATGCATCTGTCGAGACAAGCGGGTCGGCGATGTTGTTTGTCACCGCCCGCGCAGGCATGTCACCATACGTTTCTCATTTCTGACGGAACATAAAATCAAAAGGCCGGAGTGAATTCCGGCCTTTTTGGGTGCTCCCGAGTCAGTCTGCCCGTTACGGAGGATCGATCATTTCGAAGCACCGCACATGTTCGGGCGTATTCAACGCGCAGGGAGGGAATGGCACCGGGATTCCCGGTGCCAGCTTCATTGGACCGAGACCTTTCACGCTGATCCAGCGTTCACGCTTGGTTGGTCCGTCGCCAAAGAATTCCATGGGTACCCGCTTATAGCGGGATGGCGATTCGTTTTGCCCCTTTGGCACCGGGTCACTCGTTGCTGCGAGCGCAGACGTCGCACAGAGTTGAGCGGCCACAAGAAGAAGCGTGATGGTTCTCATTGGTGTACTCCCGTTTCATCCGACCCCCACACTGCCTACCCCAGCCCACAAAGTCAAACTATTTCCCTTTTTGAGGGACTGATGTAGGGTGTCACCGGAACAACAAGCGGAGGACGAAATGGATACACTGCAAAGAGGC